>NZ_JBSHAP010000059.1:0-54652 GCF_053611565.1 Kitasatospora sp. NPDC054795 | reverse complement strand
GAGCCGGCCGGCGCCCGGCTCCGCGCGCGCCCCCCTGCCGCCCGCACGGAGGTGGCCGGGGTACGGGCGGGGGCGGTGCCCGGCGATTTCGTCGCCTCCCCCGCGCGGGGCGGCGACGGAGGGGTTGGGTAGCCTCCGGGGATGGTCTCCTCCCCCCGTGCCGTACGGCCCGTCACGCGGCTCGTCGACGGGCTCGTCCACGCCTACACCCCCCACGCCGGCGCCGTGGGCGCGCTGGCCCCGGCGGCGTCCTTCCGGCCCCTGCCCGGGGACGAGGTCGTGGCCCACGCCGTCGCCGCGAGCCTCGACCGCGCCTACTGCACCACCCTGGACGCGGCCGTGGGCGTGGCGGCGGACGGCACCCAGCTGTGGCGCTCGCGGTTCGAACCGCAGGCGGAGGAGGTCTTCGGCCACCGACCGGACTGCGAACTGTCCCCGGACGGGCGGGTGCTGTGGGTCTACCGGCCCGACGCCATGGCCGGCCGCGGCCGCCCGGACCAGTGGGTCGCCCTGGACGCCGCGACCGGCACGGTCCTGGCCCGGGCCGACCTGGAGACCGTCGGGCACGGCGCCGTGCAGCTGGCGCACCCGGCGAGCGGCCAGATGCTCCTCAACGTCGGCGAGGGGCAGGACGGCACCGTGATCCACCGCGCGTCGCTGACCGGCGGCCGGATCGAACTCGCCCGCTACCCCTGGGACGACCGCTGCCTCATCGACCTGTCACCCGACGGCCACCGGTTCCTGACCGTCGACCACGCGCAGAACGACCTCGCCGTCCACGCCTTCCCCGGCGGCGACGTGCTGTTCACCCGCACCGCCGCCGACTTCGGGCACGACCCGGACACGGTCTACCTGGAATGGAGCGGCGGCCACCTGAGCGCCGACACCATCGTCGCCACCCTCGTCGGCCAGGACGAGGACGAGGAGGACTGGTTCCGCCACTACCGCCTCGACGCCCGCACCGGCCGCGTCCACGGCCCGTTCGACCCCCGCACCGAGGACCCGGACGACATCCACCCGCTCGGCGACGGCTCCTGGCTCACCACCGGCCCCGACGGCCACCCGCTGCGCCACACCGGCTCCTGACCCCGCACCGGGAACGGACCCCGTGAACGGCCTCCCGGCGTTCGCGCGCGCACGCCTCGCGGTGAACGGCCACCTGCCCGTGCCCGGCCGCCGGCCCCGCGGCGGCCGGTCCGTTCAGTGGGCCGTGCGGGCGGCGGCGCGTTCGTAGATCGCCCCGCCGGGGATGTACCAGCCGGCCTTCTTGCGGACCGCCGGGCTCGGGTCCCGCTCGTGGCAGGCCCGCAGGGCCGCCACGGCCCGCTCCTCGGCACGGGCGAAGCGGCCGACGAGTTCGGCGGCCCTGGACCGCACCTGCGGGTCGGGGTCGTCGGCCAGGTGGCGCAGCGCGGGTTCCAGGACCCGGTCCGCGCCGGGTGCGCAGGTGTCGCCCTTGCACCGGTCGCAGGCCAGGGCGTGGAAGGCGGCGATCCTGACCCCGGCGTCGGGGTCGTCGGCCATGGCGATGAGCTGGTCCATGGAGTCGGTGTCGACGAGGTGGTCCAGCAGTCGGCAGCAGCCCTCCCGGACGGCCGCGTTCTCGTGGGCCAGGCCGGTGCGGACGGCGCCGAGCGCGCTCTCCCGGCGCCGCAGCAGTTCCCGGTAGGCGGCCACGGTGCGCTGGGGGTCGCCCAGGCAGGAGACGAGGGCTTCGTTGTCGGTCCTGACGAATCCGAGCATGCGTCCAGTGTCCGGCCGCACGGCGGGGCCCGGCAACGGGATTTCCCCGCCGCCGCCACGGCCGTTCACGACCACTGCCCGCCGTTCGCCGCCGCGCGGCCGTCTTCTCCGAACGGGTTCCCCCTGCCTGCACCGGGGCGGCCCCGGGGCGTTCGGGTCGGGTGCGTGCCACGCCCGCACGGGGGGTCGTATGCCATATTGCGGACATAGTTCCGACGAAAGGGCATGTCATGAAGTTCGCAGTCATCGGCGGCACCGGGCTGATCGGCTCACAGGTCGTCAGGAACCTGAACGCCGCCGGGCACGAGGCGGTGGCGCACGCGCAGTCCACCGGGGTCGACGTCATCAGCGGGCGGGGGCTGGAGGAGGCGGTGGCGGGGGCCGACGTCGTCGTCAACCTGACGAACTCCCCGACCTTCGACGAGGCCTCCCCCGCCTTCTTCCGGACCTCGATGGACAACCTCCTGGCCGCGGCCCGCAAGGGCGGCGTCGGCCACGTCGTCATCCTCTCCATCGTCGGCACGGACCGGGTGCCGGAGCTGGACTACTACCGGGCCAAGGCCCTCCAGGAGGAGATCCTCGCGGCCGGGCCGATCCCCTACTCGATCGTGCGGGCGACGCAGTTCATGGACTTCGTCGACGCCGTCCTGTCCTGGACCGCCGACGGCGACACCGTCCGGCTGCCCGCCACGCCGATCCAGCCGATCGCCTCCAAGGACGTGGCCGCCGAGGTGGCCGCGGTCGCGGCGGGCGCCCCGCTGAACGGCATCCGCAACATCGCCGGCCCCGAGGTCTTCCCCCTGGACGAGCTGGGCCGCATCACCCTGGCCGCCAAGGGCGACCCCCGCACCGTCGTCACCGACCCCACCGCCGGCATGTTCGCCGCCGTCCCGGGGGACGTCCTCACCGACCGGGGCGCCCACCTCGCCCCCACCCGCTACGCCGACTGGCTCTCCTGACCCGCCCGCACCCCCGCCGGGCAACCCGTCAGGCGCACGCCCCGGAATCCGGTCGCGGCCGGTCAGGCGGCGGACAGGCGCAGCGTGAACGGCGACCCGTGGGCGGTGGGCGTCCAGCCCTTCGAGCGCGCGCAGCGGATGCCCGCGGCGACCTCCCGGGGCATGACCACCTGCCGCGGCACCGCCTGCGGGGTCCTGGCGGTGGGCCGGCCGGTGTCCACGACGAGCGTCGTGCCCGGGCGCGCGGCGTCCTGGACCGCGTAGCCCAGGGTGGTGCCTTCGTAGTCGCAGCACCAGTGCTGTCTGCGGACGCGCCAGCGGTACGTCACGCCGTCGACGACGATGCGGCGCGCGCCCTTCCCGGCCAGTGCCACGGTGGTGCCTCCCTCCCGGTCCCCGGTCCGTCCGCCGGTCCGCCGGTCCGTCCGTCCGTCCGTCCGTCCGTCGGGAGGAAGTCTCCCGGTGCGGCGCGCGCTTGTCGCCGGGTTTCCCGGTGCCGTGGCCCGGCCCTGCGGCCTCCTAGCGAGCGAGGCGCCCGAGGAGGGCGGAGGAGGCGGCGATGCCCAGGAGGGTGGCGAAGGCGAGGACGGCGAAGTCCAGGGGCAGGTGGGAGGGGGTGCCGATGAGCAGGCCGCGCAGCGCGTCGACCTGGTAGCTGAGCGGGTTGGCCTTGCTGACGGCCTGGAGCCAGCCGGGCATCAGGGCGATCGGGTAGAGGGCGTTGGAGGCGAAGAACAGCGGCATGGTGATGGCCTGGCCGATGCCCATCAGGCGGTCGCGGGTGAGCACGATCCCGGCGATGGCCATCGACAGGCAGGAGAAGAACGCCGAGCCGAGCAGGACGGCGGCGACGACGCCGAGCAGCCGCAGCGGGTTCCAGGTCATGGCGACGCCGAGGGCGGCGGCGATCAGCACCACCACCGCGGCCTGCAGGACGGCCTTCACTCCGGCGGCGAAGGCCTTGCCGGTGACCAGGGCGGCGCGCGGGGTCGGGGTGACCAGCAGTTTGGTGAGGACTCCGGAGTCCCGCTCCCAGATGATCATGATGCCGTAGAAGATCGCGATGAACATCGCGGACTGGGCGATGATGCCGGGCGCGAGGAAGTCCAGGTACGGGATGCCGCCGGTGGGGATCGCCTTGAGGCGGGTGAAGGTCTGGCCGAAGATCAGCAGCCACAGCGCCGGCTGGACCGCCCGGGTGTACAGCTCGGTGCGGTCGTGGCGCAGCTTCTGCAGTTCGACGGCGCACATCGCGCCGATGCGGGCGGGTACCAGGCGCCAGCCGGTGCGGGCGCGTGGGGGCACCAGCAGCAGGGACAGGTCGGGGCCGGCGTCGGTGGTACCGGTGGCGGTGGCGGGTTCAGCCGACGCGGCCTGCGGTGCGGCGGGTTCGGCGGACATCGCTGAAGTCTCCTTCGGTGGCGTCGGCCAGTTGCCGGCCGGCGAAGTGGCGGAAGACGTCGTCGAGGGTGGGGTCCGGCCGGGCCGGGTCGGCCCGGTGGACCTGCTCCTTGAGTTCGGCGGGGGTGCCGAGCGCGCGGATGCGGCCGCGGTCCATGAGGGCGATGCGGTCGCAGTGGCGGTCGGCCTCGTCCATGTAGTGGGTGGTGACCAGGACGGTCATGCCGGTGGCGGCGCGTACGGCGTCCACGCGTTCCCACACGCCGGTGCGGGCGATCGGGTCCAGGCCGATGGTGGGTTCGTCCAGGACGAGCAGGCGCGGGGCGCTGACCAGGGCCTGGGCGAGTTCGAGGCGGCGCACCATGCCGCCGGAGTAGGTGGCGGCCATCCGCTCGGCGGCCTCGGTGAGGTCGACGGCGGCCAGTGCCTGGGCGACGCGGCGGGCGCGTTCGGCGCGGGGTACGTCGAAGACGCGGGCGAACAGGGCGACGTTCTCGCGTCCGGTCAGCCCGGCGTCGGCGGACAGCTGCTGGGGGACGTAGCCGAGCAGGCGGCGCACCTGCATGGGGTGGCGGGTGGCGTCGTGGCCGAAGACGCGGACCATGCCGGTGCCGACGGGCAGCAGGGTGGTGATCGCGCGGATGGTGGTGGTCTTGCCGGCGCCGTTGGGGCCGAGCAGGCCGAACACCTCGCCGGTGCGCACGGTCAGGTCGATCCGGTCGACGGCCCGGGTGGTCTTGCCGTGGCCGTGGCGGAAGACGTACTCCAGGCCCTGGCACACCACCGCGTCCTCGGTGCTCATGGCTCCTCCTCCCCGCAGGCTCCTCCGGGTGCTGCGGGTGATGCGGGCGTAGCGGGCAGGGTGCGCAGGCCTTCGGCGACCTGGCGCAGGGCGGGCAGGGCGGCGGCCAGGGCCTCGCGCCGGTCGGCGGGCAGGCCGGCGACGACGTCCTCCATCAGCGCGCGGCGGCGCCGGCGCCAGGCCTCGATCCGTTCGACGGCCTCGGGGGTGGCGTGCAGGAGGGCGGCCCGGCGGTCGGCGGGGTCGCTCTCGCGGCGCAGCAGGCCGAGGGCGACGAGCTGGTTGACGAGGGTGGACACCGAGTTGCCGGCCAGGCACAGCTCCTCGGCGGCTTCGGAGACGCGCAGTCCGGGGGTTTCCGTCACCAGGCGCAGCAGTTCGACCTGGGCGCCGCGCAGGCGGGGTTCGTCCATCGTGTGCCGCAGGCGGCGGCGGACCAGGCGCTGGATGCCGGCGAGGAGGGTGGAGAACTCGTCCGCCGGCGCGACGTCGAGCGTCTGCGGCTCTGTCGCGGTCATACCCTCATTTTAGCTCTCAGTGAGAGCTATCCGCCGAGTCGTGCGCGTCCGTTTCCGGCCCGCCGCGCGGGTGGCGGGCCCGGCTGCGGGCCTTGCGGTGGGGGCCGTCGCCGGCGCCGTCGTCCTGCGGTGCGTCGAAGGCGACCCCCGTAGGCCGGTTCGCCGTCCTCGGCCCGTCGGTTGCCGGTTGCGGCCCGTCCCGCCGCGGGTCGCGGACCACGGTGACCCGGGTGCCGGGGCCGGTGCACCCGCCGGTGCACCGGCCGCAGGCGGTTCGGGCGGGTTTCAGGCGGCGCGCTGGCCGTGGACGAGCAGGGGCAGGGTGCGGTTGGCGAGGGCCTCGTTGACGCGGGCGGCCTGGGAGGGGGCCATGATGTCGGGCAGGTCGCGGGCGGGGACGAAGCGGGCGCCGAGCAGGCCGCTCCCGTGCCGGGGCGGGACGGCGAGGCGGGTGGCGTCGGGGACGGTGCCGCCGTCGAAGACGAGGTTGAGGCGTTCCAGGAAGCGGTCGGCGGGGGTGAAGTCGACGGCGAGGACGTCGCCCAGGCGCAGGTGGAGGCCGGTCTCGGCGTGGAGGTGCCGGGCGGCGGCCAGGTGCGGGGATTCGTTGGGGCGGGCGGCGCCGCCCGGCAGAATCATGCCGTCCATGTAGTCGGGGTCGACGAGCAGGACGTCGCCGCGCCGGTTGCGGACCAGGACGAGGCAGCCGAGCCGGCAGACGGGGGGCTCGGCGAGCAGGCGGGGGTCGTGCACGGGGGTGTCGCTTTCAGTCGTCGAAGGTGAGGCGCTCGTAGCGCAGGCCCTTGCGGAGCAGGTCGACCATGCGCAGCAGGTCGAGGGGGCGGGCGGTGAGACGGAGGAGGTAACTGCACGTCATGCGGCCGGTGTTCCAGTCGACTTCGAGGGTGGGGGGCCGCACGCCGCCGAGGGCGAGGACGGTGGTGAGGTCGTCGAGGACGTCGGCGGCCTGCCGGCGCTGCTCGGCGGTGGCGCGGGGGAGGGTGGAGGACAAGGGGCTCACTCCCCCGGCCGCTTGTGGGCCTCGAAGACGCGCCAGGCGCTGTAGGCGTCCCCGAAGAAGGTGAAGAAGGCGAGTTCACCGGTGGACTGGCGCAGCCACTCGCCGGTCATCTCGTTGCGGACCCGGTAGCGGTCGGCCCTGGTGTCGAACCGGACGCCGTAGCCAAGGAGTCGGGGGGCTTGGTCGTGGGGCATGGGGAACCCTCTGCGATCGGAGTTTCACGTTCTGTAGGGAAAGGGTTGCGGAAGGACCCCTTCCTGCGGAAGCATCTGAAGTCGCCAGTTCAGTTTGGTTCAGTTGGGAAGCCTCATGAACCGCAAGGATCTTGACCCCACGTCATCTCCTTATGCTCCCCTCGGGATTCAGCTCCGCCGCTTCCGCGATGCGGCCGGGATGACACAGGACGAGTTCGGAGAACTCATCTCCTACTCCGGCTCCTACATCTCCAGCATCGAACGCGGTGCTCGACGGCCGAGCCGCCGCTTTGTGGAGATCGCGGACAAGGCTCTCACCACGGGCGGAACGCTCGCTCTGATGCTCGACCAACTCGAACACAGCATCTTGATAGAGGGTTTCCCCGAGTACGCCGAGCGGGAGGCCGAAGCCACCGCGCTGCGTCTCTTCGAGATCGGTGTCGTCACCGGGCTCCTTCAGACCCCGCAGTACGCAGCCGCCTACGAGCAGGCCTTCGTCCGGCGTGGCGCCGTAAGCCAACAACAAGCCGACGAACGCCTACGCTTTCTCCTCGCCCGCCAGGAAAAGGTCAACCGGCCCTCCCCACCTCACATCCATGCCGTGCTCGACGAGTGGTGCCTACGGCGCCCCATCGGCGGACACACCGTGATGGCCGGACAGTTGGCCCACCTGGAGCGCCTGGCCAGCGAGCCGAACCTGACCATTCAGGTCACCCCGATCAGCCTTGGAGAGAACCGGCCGTTCGCGCACCCGGTGACGCTCCTCACGATGCCGAACCGTTCACTTCTCGGCTATTCGGAGACTCACCAGCGTGGCTTTCTGGAGCGCAACGCGGAAACCCTTGCGGGCTGGGCCAGGGAGTACGATCGGCTCCAGGTTGAGGCGCTGCCGCTGGCTGCGTCGCTTGAGCTGATCCGCGCGGTACGGAAGGATTTTGAAAGTGCATCTTGACCTATCCGGCACTCGCTGGCGCAAGAGCTCCTACAGCGGCGGCGGCGGCCAGTGTGTCGAGGTGGCCGACGGCTTCACCGGCATCGTCCCGGTCCGCGACTCCAAGGACCCCGGCGGCCCGGCGCTCCTCTTCCCCTCCCCCGCCTGGCAGTCCTTCGTCACCGCCGTCCGCACCGGCGAGTTCGACACCCCCTGATCGCACCCCAGGCGCCGCGGCCCCGGCCCGGGACTGCGGCGCCGAACCCAACCCCCGGCACGGGAAGTCGGCCCCGCCGACATCCCGTGCCATCGCCCGGCCGGGAGGTGCCGCCGTGAACATCAGCACCCCAGCGGTGACCGGAACCCCGAGGACCTGAGGCCCTGAGGCCCCAAGGGCCCGGCGGCGGGTTCGGTGCCGGGCGGGCCGGCGACGGCTACAGGCCCGCCCGGGTCAGCAACTGGTCCATGCGCTCCGCGGGAAGGAACGGCGAGGCGGCGGCGGCCTGCGCGACGTGTTCGGAGGGGTCGGCGAGGAGCCGCAGCAGGGACAGGAGCGGGAGGTTGCGGTGGGAGGCGACCGCCCGGCGCACACGCTCCTCGGAGTCGCCGGCCAGCTGCTCGGCGAGTTCCGGGGGCAGGTCCGGATCGCGGGGCGCCAGGGAGCGCAGCCGGGGCCCGGGGTCGGTGGCGAAGCGGCGCAGGGTCTGCGGGGGGAGCTGCAGGACCTGCACCCTGTCCCACCAGAACGTGAACTTGTCGCGTCCTCGGTAGCGGCGCTCGATGTCCTCGGCGGTCGCCGGGTCGACCAGGTGCGGGGCGGTGTGCGCCATGGTGAGGCGGACCGTCTCCGCCTCGTCGGCGAGCAGTCGGGCCACCGCGTCGGCGGGAAGGTCCTTGCTGCGGGCCGCCGAGAGCCGGAAGCAGACGTAGGGCGAGTCGAGGTGCGGCAGCGGATCGTCCGTCACCCACGGCAGGTGCAGCATCCGCAGTTCTGTGGACGCGGCGACGTCCTCGTACCACCGCAGGACCGCCTCGTCGTCGGCGTCGGGGTCCGGCTCGGCCGTCGAGTGCGACAACTCGTGGACCGAGGTGTGGATCCGTGCCCGCTCGTGCTCCGGCGTGTCCGGCCGGACGAAGACCTTCACCCGCACGCTCAGGGCCGGATCGGCGGCCAGGGCCTCGCGCAGCGACGGCGGCAGGTCGGGGTGCCGGGCGAGTTCGGCGCGCACGCTGCTGTCCGGGTCCTCGGCGAGGCGCCGGGCGGTGTCCGCGTCGAGGACGGCGTGGATCACCGCGCCGGCCCGGGTCACCGGGTCCGCCAGCAGCGCCGGCAGCAGGTCCGCGGGCGGTACCGGATGCGGCAGCCGCGCGAAGTAGGTGGAGCAGGCCGCGGCGCGGACCTGCGGCTCGGGATCGGTGAGCAGGATCCGGCGCACCGCCTCCGGTGCCTGCGTCCAGTGCTTCCCCAGCGCGACGCGGACCGCCGGGGCAGGGTCGGCGGCGAGGCGGGCCCGCAGATCGGGCGGGGTGCCGTCCTTCTGGGCCAGGTACTCGCGGACCTTCGGGTCGGGATCGTCGACGAGCTGCTGCAGCATCTGCCGCGGCGCGGTCGCGGCACGGCTGGCGAGCGCGGCCCGTACCCCCTCGTCCGGATGGGCGGCCAGGCACAGCCGGAAGCGGTGCGGCAGCCGGTCGTTGAGGGCCAGGCTGTGCAGGAGCCAGTGGTCGTCGGTCGCGACGATCTCGTCGATCATGTCCTCGGTGAGGTCCGGACGGCCCGCCACCTTCCCGAACCCGTGCCGCCGGGCGAACAGCCGCCGGACCATCGCGGCGGGCAGGGCGGGGTTCACCTCCAGCCCGTCCAACACGTGGTCGAGGTGGACCGGATTCAGGTCGTCGGCGTCCATGCGGCCAGGGTGTCAGGCGCTCTGCGATGCGCGGACGCCGGGCCCGGCCCGCACACCGGCCCGGCCCGCTCGACCCCCGGGTGCGGCGGCGGCGCCGGCGGCCGCGGCGGGCGGTGTCGGTGGCATCGGGCAGAATGTCCGCCGTGGCAGCCCCCTCCCCCGCTTCCCGTCTGGTCACGCAGGCGGCCCGTGACGTCCTGCGCCCCCTGGGGCTGCGACAGCGCGGACGCTCCCGGACGTGGATCGACGACCGGGGCTGGTGGCTGGGGGTGGTGGAGTTCCAGCCGTCGAGCTGGAGCCAGGGCTCCTACCTCAACACCGCGGTGATGTGGCTGTGGCAGGACTGCGACCGCCTGGAGTTCCACGTCGGCGGCCGGGAGGCCGGCCACGAGGCGTTCGAGGACGAGGAGCGGTTCACGCCCCTCGCGGCGGGACTCGCGCACCGGGCCGCCGACCGGATCGTCGAGTACCGCGCCCGGTTCGCGGACCTGCCGAGCACCGCCCGGCACCTGACGGCCCACCCCGCGCGGCGCGGCAACCCGTGGGACAACTACCACGCCGGCATCGCCGCCGGGCTCGCCGGTGACGCCGCCACGGCCCGCGACCGGCTGACCCGGGCCGTCCAGCAGCTGTCCGGCACGGACATTCCCTGGATGGTCGACGCCCACCGCAGCGCCCTGGAGCTGCGCGACCTGGCCGAGGACACCGGCGCCCTCCACGCCTGGGCGGCCGAACGGATCTCCTCGTGCCGGCGCAGGCTGAAGCTCGGGCCGCCGCCCGCGGGGATCCCCGAGGGCCTCCCGCCGCTGTGAGCACCCGCCCCGGTCAGGCCCGGGCCGCGGAGCCGGCGCGGGCGGCACCCCCGGCGCCGACGGCACGCAGGGCGCGTTCCGCGGTCTCCCGGTGCTCGCCCACCGGGGCCACGTAGTCGAGGACGGCGCGGGCGGCGTCCTCGCCGAGGGTGCGGGTGATCACCCAGGTGGCGAGGTACTGGGAGGCCAGGCAGCCGCCCGCGGTGGCGATGTTGCCCTCCGCGTGGAAGGGCGCGTCCAGGACGGTGACGCCGCGGGCCTCGACGAACGGGCGGCTCGTCAGGTCCGTACAGGCCGGCATGGCGCCCAGCAGGCCGAGGTGGGCCAGCACCAGCGCGCCGGAGCACTGGGAGCCGATCAGTTGCCGCGCGGGGTCGAGCGGCAGCCGGGCGAGCAGCGGCGCGTCGGCGACCACGTCACGGGTGCTCACCCCGCTGCCGATCAGCACGACGTCGGCCTCGGTGACGAACCCGATCGGGCGCTGCCCGGCGACCTCGACACCGTTCATCGAGGTCACCCGAGGCGTGGGCGTCGTGATGAAGGCCTCCAGGCCGTCCTTGCGGCAGCGGTTGATCAGTGCGGAGGCGATGAAACTGTCGAGCTCGTTGAACCCGTCGAAGGTGACCACGGCTACCTGCACCATCACACCACTCCCTCATGCGGCATCGGATGTCCGGCTGCGCCCAGTGTGCCGTGCGCCGCCCGCATCCGCGGGTCCTGTCGCGGGTGCGGGCGGCGCCCCGGGACCCTGTTCGGGGCTCCCCGGGGGCCCGGCCGGGAGCGGCGCCGGTGCGGGCCGCCCACTCGGCTTCCCCGGCGGGCCGGGCGCATGCGCCGGTGTCCGGGCCAAAGGGATGGGGCGGGCGGCGGACCGCAGCGGGCCGGTGGGTGCCCTGCGGCGGGTGGGGTTCAGACGGCGACGAAGCGGCGGTGGCCGTCGGTGGCGAGGATGCGGCCGAAGCGCATGCCGGGGAAGTGGGCGGCGACGAGGAGGTCGTCGGTGTCGGCGGCCCGGTCCGCGATGCGGTTGCGCGCGGCGGAGGCGGCGGCGGGGTCGATGTCCCAGACGACCTGCCAGTCGCGTTCGGCGAGTTGGACGACGGAGTGGACGACGTCGCCGAGCAGCAGGGCGCGCCGGTCGCCGGAGGAGAGCACGTAGACGGTGGTGCCGGGGGTGTGGCCGGGGGTGTGGAGGGCGTCGATGCCGGGGGCGAGGATGGTGTCGGTGTCGAAGAGTTCGAGTCGGTCCTCGACGGGGGCGAGTTTGGCGACGGCCTCGGGGGGTGCGCAGTCGCCGGTGACGAAGTGCTGCCAGTCGGCGCGGTGGGCGCGGTAGGTGGCGTTGGGGAAGACGGGCCGGCCGTCGACGGAGGCCCAGCCGACGTGGTCGAAGTGGAGGTGGGTGAAGAGGACGTCGGTGATGTCGGCGGGGGTGGCGCCGTGGGCGGCGAGCGAGTCGAGGAGTGCGCCGCCGCGGTACTTGCCGTCGTCGTGGGGGCCGACTCCGGCGTCGACGAGGACGGTGCGCTGCCCGCTGCGTACGAGGAAGCCGCCCAGGGGCAGGGTGAGGGTGCCGTCGGGTTCGAGGTGGTGGCGGTGGCAGGCCCAGGGGTCGTCGGTGCCGGGGCGGGTGAGGATGTCGGCGGCGCGTTCGCTGCCGGTTCCGTCGGTGATCGCCTGGACGTCGATGTCGCCGATCCTCATGTGCGTGCCCTCCTGTGGCCGGCTGTCGGTGTGCCCGCAGCGGACCGGGGTCCGTTCGTGGGCTGTCGACGGCAACCTTCCCGGGCGGCACGGGATTCCCGCGCTCGGCGCGCCGGGGGGGGCGGGCCCCGCCGTCCCCTTGCCCGGGGGGGGGGGACGGCGGGGCCTTCCTGCCACCCTGCGCCAGGTGGTCGGTGGTCCCTCGTCAGACGGTGGCGAGGGCGGGGGCCGGCGCGGCGGCGGCCGCGCCGGGGGCCGGTGCGGCGGGCGCGGCGGCGGCGGCGGTGGTGGCGGGCCGGGTGAGGCAGTCGTCGGTGAAGGCGAGGGCGCGCAGGTGGTAGGGGCGGGCGGCGTGGCCCAGGGAGAGGTTGTGTCCGGCGCGGTGGGCGGTGACCAGGTGGGCCAGGCCGGTGGGGAAGGCGGCGGTCAGGGCGGCGCGGGAGGCCTCGTCCAGGCGCCACCAGTGTTCGTGTTCGGCGAGGGTCAGGCGCACGGGGACGCGTACGCGGGCGGCGAGGGCGCTGTAGCGGGCGGGCCAGGTGGCCAGTTCGCGGGATTCGAGGGCGGGGACGGGGGTGAGCAGGGTGCGGGCGGCGTGGAAGGTGCCGGGCGGGTAGAGGTTGAGGGGGCCCCAGTTGAGGCGGCCGCCGCCGGCGAGGTCGTCGGGGCGCTCCCAGGCGCCGGGGGCGTAGTGCTGGGCGAGGCCGGAGATGTCGCAGCCGAGCAGGGGCAGGCGGGGGTGGTCGGGCCAGTGGGCGGCGAGTTGGAGGGCGATCTTGCCGCCGAAGGAGTGGGCGAGGAGTTGGACGCCGGCGCCGGTGTCGTGGGCGCGGGCGTAGTCGGTGAGGGCGGCGTGGAGGGTGGCGGCCTGGTCGGCGATGAGCTGGCCGGCCGGCAGGCGGTGGGCGGAGGCGCCGTGGCCGGGGCGGTCGACGGCGAGGACGGTGTAGCCGAGGTCGGCGGCGAGGGTGAGCAGGCTGGTGTCGGGGTGGGCGGGGCCGGCGAAGTAGGCGGCGCGCATGCCGCGGCCGTGGACGGCGAGGACGACGGCTTTGGGGGCGCGGTTCTCGGGTTCGGCGACCAGGGCGGACAGCGGGATGCCGGCGGCGTCCAGGACCAGGGAGCGGGTGCGCAGGTCGTTCCTCACGCGGCGACTCCGGTGCGGGCGTTGTCGAGGTCGGCGAGCCAGCCGGTGAGGTCGGGGTTGCGCATGAGGGAGGTGCCGATGAGCAGTGCGGCGTAGCCGGCGTCCAGGAGGCGGGCGGCGTCGGCGGGGTCGGTGATGGCGGAGGCGGAGACGGGGGCGCGGCAGCCGGCCGCGCGCAGGGCGGGCAGCAGGCGCAGGCTGCGGCCGAGGTCGCCGCGGTCGCGTTCGCGGGTGCGGATGTCCTTGTTGTTGACGGCGACGACGCAGTCGGCGATGCGGGGCAGGGTGTCGAGTTCGCGTTCGTCGGTGATCTCGACGAAGGGGGTCAGGCCGAGGTCGAGGGCGCTGGTGACCAGGCGGGCGAGGGAGGTGGCGGGCAGCAGGGCGGCGGTGAGCAGGACGGCGGAGGCGCCGAGTGCGCGGGCGGCTTCGAGTTGGGCGGGGCGGGTGAGGAAGTCCTTCTGCAGGACGGGCAGTTCGGTGGCGGCGGTGACCTCGCGCAGCAGGCGGGGGGTGCCGCCGAACCAGCGGCCGGTGACGACGGACAGGCAGGGGGCGCCGGCCTGTTCGTAGCGGGTGACGAGGTCGGTGACGGTGCGCGGGCCCAGGAGGTCGGTGCCGTGGGGGTCGCGGAGTTTGACTTCCATGACCAGGGGGCGGGCGGCGGTGAGCAGCGCGTCGATGAAGCTCGGGCTCATGCGGTCGTCTCCTGGAGGCGCGGGTGCCAGGCGCGGGTGAGGGCGGTGACGTTCTCGTGGGTGAAGCGGCCGGTGCGGTCGCGGGCGGCGGAGTCGATGTCGGCGCCGGCGTAGAGGGGGTGGTCGGTGATGGTGCGGTAGGTGTCGCGGTTGGTGGTGCTGAGGCCGCCGGCGAGGAGGAAGGGGATGGTGAGGCGGGGCAGCAGGGCGTGGACGTGGGCGGGGTCCAGGGGTTGGCCGGTGGAGCCGACGCGGCCGTCGTCGGTGACGGTGTCGAGGAGGAAGAGGTCGCAGCCGGCGCGGGCGAAGGCGCCGGTGAAGGCGCGTTCGAGGCAGCGTCCTCGGGAGAGGTGGAGGACTTTGACGAGGACGGCGTAGGGCAGGTGTTCGCGCAGTTCGGCGACGAGGGCGGGGCTCTGGTAGGCGTGGAGCTGGATCCAGCGGATGCCGGTGGCGCGGGCGAGGGCGGCGAGGGTGGGGGCGTGGTCGAGGAAGGTGACGAGGACGGGTTCCAGGCCCAGGCGGATGGCGGTGGCGGCGAGGTCGGCGAGGCGGTCGGCCTCGAGGTCGGCGGGGCCGCCGGGGATGCCGTGCCACAGGCCGACCAGGGTGGGGCCGGTGTCGGCGAGGAGGGTGAGGTCGGCGCGGGTGCGGGCGCCGCAGACTTTGAGGTGGCCGCTGCGGGTGGGGGCGAGCGGGGCGGCGGGGGCGGTCATTTGCCGAGTCCGAGCATGGCGGCGATGCGGTTGTACTGGATCTCGTTGCTGCCGGAGTAGATGGTGCCGGCGACGGCGTTGCGCACGTCCTTCTCCAGTCCGTATTCGGACATGTAGCCGTTGCCGCCGAAGACCTGGACGGCGGCCAGGGAGGTGGCGAGGTTGGATTCGCTGGTGAGGAGTTTGGCGATGGCCATGTCGACGGTGACGTTGTCGCCGGCTTCCAGTCGCTGGGCGGTGTCGTACAGCCACTTGCGGGCGGTTTCCAGGCGGATCTTGGTGTCGACGATCTTGTTGGCGACGGACTGGTAGGAGCCGATGGGTTTGCCGAAGGACATGCGGGTCTTGGCGTAGTCGAGGCAGCGGGCGAGGCGGTGCTGCATCTCGCCGGTGTTGACGATGAAGGTGTAGAGAATCTCGCGTTTCATGACGTGGTCGAGGACGAGGAAGCCGCCGCCGACGCGGCCCAGGACGCGGTCGGCGCCGACGCGGACGTCGTCGAGGTAGAGCTCGGAGAGGGGGGAGGTGCGCAGGCCCATCTTCTTGACGGGGTTTCCGGTGGTGAGGCCGGGGGTGTCGGCGTCGACGAGGAAGGCGGTGACGCCGAGGGCTCCGCCCTGGGGGTGGGTGCGGGCGTAGACGACGACGACGTCGGCGACGGGGCCGTTGGAGACGAAGGTCTTGGAGCCGTTGAGGACGAAGTGGTCGCCGTCGCGTACGGCGCGGGTGCGCATCTGCATGGCGTCGGAGCCGGATTCGGACTCGGTGATGGCGTGGGCGCCGATGGCGTCGCCGGAGGCGATGCGGGGCAGGTAGGCGTCCTTGAGGGCGGGTGAGCCGAAGGCCTGGAGGGGGACGCCGGTGGAGGCCATGGAGGTGGTGACGGAGAAGTTGAGGCCGCCGTCGCGGCAGGTGTGGCCGAGGCCTTCGAGGACGTACATGGTGGTGAGCAGGGACTGGCCCAGGCCGCCGTGGCGTTCGTCGAAGGGCAGGGAGAGGATGCCGGTCTTCTGGATCAGGCGCCACTTGTCGTGGGAGAAGGCGGCCTGTTCGTCGCCTTCGATGTGGCCGGCGCTGAGGTCGTCGCCGAAGCGGGCCAGGCCCTCGCGCAGGGCCGTCTGGTCGGCGTTCCAGCGGATCATCGGGGGTGCCGCCTTCCTCCCGGGCCGTCGGGGCCCGGGGTGGCAGGCCGGCGCCCGGTGGCGCCGGCTGACGTCGGTTCCAGGGCCCGTGCGGGGGCCCGGGCCCCCGGGCGGTGGGTGGGGGCTGCGGGCCCCGGTGGGGCGCGGGGTGCCTGGCGGGGGTGCCTTGGTTTCTGGGTCCTGTCCGGTCGATCTCGCACGCCCGGCAAGATCGGCCGGACAGGGCCTAGTAGGCGGAGGAGGAGTGGGCGTCGAGCTGGTGGACCTCGTCGCCGCGCAGGGCCGGGGAGAAGACGCAGACCAGGCGCAGGTCCTCGTGGGGGCCGGCGACCAGGTAGTGGGCGTCGTGCTCGTCGAGGGCGTAGAGGCGTCCGGGGGTGATGGGGTGGGAGTTGCCGTCCATGTCGATGACCTCGCCGGAGCCGGCGATGCAGTAGCAGGCCTCCAGGTGGTTGCGGTACTCCAGGCGGGACTTGGTGCCGGCGTTGACGATGGTGTCGGTGAGGCTGTAGCCGAGGTTGTCGCTCTCGACGAGGAAGCGGCGGGACAGGCCGTTGCCCCACTCGACGGTCTTCACGTCGGCCAGGTCGCGGATCAGCATGCGGGTTGTTCCTCTCGGGTGGTGGTGCCGGGGGTGGTGGGGGTGTGCGCGGTGGTGCGGGGTCCGCCTCTTGCGTCCGGGTGAGGGGGGCGGGCGGGGCGGAGGTCGGTGAGGAAGGCGCGCAGTTCGGTGACGGCGTCCAGGCCGTGGGCGGCTGCGTGTTCCAGGCGGGCGACGGCGGCGGAGCCGACGATGGCGGCGTCGGCGCCGGCGGCGGTGACGGCGTCCAGGTCGGCGGCGGTCCTGACGCCGAAGCCGATGGCGACGGGGGTCGCGGGGGCGGCGGTGCGCAGGGTGGCGACGGTGGTGGCCAGGGCGCGGTGGCCGGTGGTGGGGGTGGTGCCGGAGCGGCCGTAGTGGGCGACGAGGTAGACGTAGGCGCCGGTGGCGTCGCGGGCGGCGGCGGCGAGGACGTCGGGGGCGGAGGCGGGGTAGCAGGTGGTGACCTGCGGGAGGCCTTCGTCGCGCAGGGCCTGCTGCCAGGCGGGGCGCAGGCGTGGGGGCAGGGCGTGGACGAGCAGGGCGCGGGCTCCGGCGGCGGTGGCGGCGCGCGCGGTGGCGGCGGGGTCGCGGTGGCGCAGGCTGTGGCTCCAGTCGGCGAGCAGGACGACCTTGAGGTGGCGCAGCCGGGGGGTGAGGTCGGTGAGGTCGGCGAGGACGGTGTCCCAGGTGGTGCCGGTTTGCAGGGCGCGGGCGGCGGAGCGGCGGATGACGGGGCCGTCGGTGGGCGAGTCGGGGAAGGGGACGGCGAGTTCGAGGACGTCGACGCGCTGCTCGTCGAGCATGAGGGCGAGGTCGGTGAGGCGGTCGGCGGGGTCGCCGGCGTTGAGGAACAGGGCGAGGCCGGGGCGGTCCCGGGGGAAGAGGGGTTCAGGCACGGGTGGCCTCCGGTCGGCGGGCCGCCGGGTCCGGGGCGGCGGTCTCGGCGGCCGGTGGCGCCGGTGCCGCGGGTGGCGCCGGGCGGGCGGGGCGGGCGGGGCGGGCGGGTGCGGTGGCGAGGTGTTCGGCCAGGGCGCGGGGGGTGCCGTCGGCGAGGGCGTCCAGGGCGGCGTCGTAGGCGGTGTTCCAGTGGGTGTGGCGGCCGGAGGCCAGGGCGAGGGCGGCGGCGTTGAGGGCGATGGTGCGGGTGGCGGTGGTGCCGGCCTGTCCGGCGAGGGCGCGCAGGAAGTGGCCGGTGAGGTCGCCGGGGTGGGGGGCGAGGTCGGCGAGGGTGCCGGTGTCGGGGGCGACGCAGCCGGCGGGCAGGTGGACGGTGCCGGTGGGGGTGTGCAGGGTGTTGTCGGCGAAGGGCAGGAGTTCGTCGGCGCCGGTGCGGTTGTGGGCCAGCCACACGGTGCGGGCGGGCAGGCGGGCGGCCAGGGGGCGCAGGGCGTCGAGGGCGGCGGGGGTGGAGACGCCGGTGAGCTGGGCGGTGACGGGGACGGTGGCGAGCAGGGGGCCGAGGGTGTTGAGGAAGGCGCCGAAGGGTTTGAGGGTGAGGGGGTAGAGGGTGCGGGCCAGGCGGGTCAGGGGCGGCGGGTAGACGTGGGGGCCGGCGAAGGCGATGTTGTGGCGGGCGAGGTGGTCGGCGGTGGCGGCGTGGCCGGAGGTGAGGGTGATGCCCAGGCGTTCCAGGAGGTCGACGGAGCCGGCGGCGCTGGTGTAGGCGCGGGAGCCGGTCTTGACGACGGGGATGCCGATGGCGGCGGCGGTGAGGGCGGCGGCGGTGGAGAGGTTGAAGGTGGCCGGTCCGCCGCCGGTGCCGACGATGTTGACGCTGTGGGGGTGGGCGGGGCCGGGGTGGGGGGTGCGTTCGGTGAGCGTGGTGACCAGGGCGGCGAGGGTGTCGGGGTCGGGCAGGCGGGTGGTGAGGCCGGCCAGCAGGGCCGCCGCCTGGGCCCGGTCGGTGTCGGCCGGGCCCAGGGTGCGGTGTTCGAGCTGGTCCCACCACGAGTGCCAGGCCTCGGCGTCGACGGGGCGGGCGGCGAGGAGCGCGGTGAGGGCCGGGTGCACGGGTGTCAGCCGCCCACGGTGGCCGTGGCGGCGGCGGTGGCGGCGGTGCGGCGTTCGGTGATGAAGGCGTCGATGGCGGCGACCGAGCGGAAGTTGTTGGGGTCGAGGTCGGTGTCGTCGACGGGCAGGGTGAAGTGGTCCTCGACCCAGGCGATGAGCTTGAGGACGCCGAGGCTGTCGATGACGCCGTCGGAGAGCAGGTCGTGGTCGTCGGCGAGCTGGTCGGGGGTGATGTCGGGCAGGAACTCCTCGATGAGGAACCGCTTGATCCGGTCGATGTTGCTCATGGCGGGCAACTCCCTTGCGTGGATGGGTGGTTGGTGTTCGGTGGTGCGAGGTGCGGCGCGGGGTGCGGGGCGCGGGGTGCGGGGTTTCAGGGGGCGGGCAGGACGGCTTTGCGGTCGACCTTGCCGGTGGCGGTCCTCGGCAGGGGGGTGTCGTGGATGGCGAGCTTCTCGGGGACGGCGGCGCGCGGCAGGTTGCGGGCCAGGTGCTCGCGCAGGACGAGGCTGTTGAGGGTGGAGCCGGGGGTGCGCCGGACGGCGGCGTGCAGGCGTTTGCCGGTGAGCGGGTCGCTCGCGGCGGCGACGGCGGCCTCCCGCACGTCGGGGTGGGCGAGCAGGACGCGTTCGATCTCGGCGGTGTTGATGGCGACGCCGCGGACCTTGACCTGGAAGTCGGCGCGGCCGGTGAGGTGGATGCGGCCGCTGTCGTCGCGGGTGACGAGGTCGCCGGTGCGGAACCAGCGCCGTCCCTCGCCGGCGCCCTCGGGGCGGGTGGTGAAGCGCCCGGTGTCGCGGGAGCGGTCGAGGTAGCCGGCGGCCTGGAAGGGGGTGGAGACGTGGAGTTCGCCGCTGCCGGGGCCGGTGAGGGGGGTGCCGTCGTCGGTGGTGATGAGGGTGCGCACGCCGGGCAGGGGCTCGCCGATGGGCACGGGCAGGGCGGCCGCGGCGTCCAGGCGGTCCAGGCGGTGCAGGAAGCTGTCGTTGGTCTCGGTGCAGCCGTAGATGTTGTAGAGGTGGGCGTTCGGCAGCAGGGCGGGCAGCGCGGCGAGGGTGCGGGCGTCGATGGCGTCGCCGGTGAACGCGGCGTGCTCGACGCTGTCCAGTACGGCGGCGGTGGGGCCGGCGGCCTGGGCGAGCAGGGCGTAGGCCAGGGGGACGGCCTGCAGCACGTGGGGGCGGTGGCGGGTCAGCAGGGTGAGCAGGTGGCGGGCGTTGAGGGCGTGGGCGGGGTCGATGAGCAGGCAGGTGCCGCCGGCGGCGAGGGTGGCCCACACGTCGAGCAGGGCGAGGTCGAAGTTGAGGGGCGCGTAGTTGACGACGACGCGTCCGGGCCCGAGGTCGAAGGTGTCGTGGGCCCAGGCGGTGAAGCGGTCCACGGCCGACCCGGCGAGGGGGACGATCTTGGGCAGGTCGGTGGAGCCGGAGGTGGTGAGCATGAAGGAGGTGCCGGCCGCGAGGGTGGGCACCGGTGCGGGGTGGGGCAGGGCGGGCAGGGCGGGGGTGTCCTGGCCGAGGGGGGCGAGCAGGCGCCGGGCGCCGGCCTGGGCGAAGAGGGCGGCCAGCAGGGCGGGGGCGAGCTGCGGGGAGGGCAGCAGGAAGGGCCGGCGTTCCATCAGGCAGGCCAGCACCAGGGCGATCGCGCCGGGCGACTTGACGGCGTACAGGCCCACCGGCTCCCCCGGTGCCAGCCGCAGGGCCCTCAGGCGGGCGCGTTCGGCCTCGGCGGCCTCGGCGAGCTCGCCGTAGGTGACGGTGTCCTCGTGCCACAGCAGGGCCGGGGCGGTGGGGCGGGTGCGGGCGTGGGCGGTGAACGCGTCGGGCAGCGCCAGCGGCGCCGGCGGCGCGGCCGTCGCGTTCGTGCCGGTGGCGGTGGCGGGGTTCGTGGCGGTCGCGGCCGTCGCGGGCGTGCCGGTGGCGGGGTTCGTGGCGGTGGGGTTCGTGGTCACGGGGTTCACTCCCCCGCCGGTGCGATGCGCGCCCAGCCGGCCTTGACGGCGGTGCCGGTGTCGGTGGCGACGGTGAAGCGCACGACCGTGCCCCGGTCGTGGGGCTGCAGGGTCAGGCGCAGTTCGGTGCCGGGCACGGTGGGGGCGGCGAAGCGGGCGCCGAGGGCGGTGACGCGGGCGGGGTCGCCGTCGGCGTGCAGGTCGGTGATCCGTTCGGCGGCCAGGGCGACGAGGTGCATGCCGTGGGCGATGGCGGTGGGGAAGCCGGCCGCCCTGGCGGCGTCCTCGTCGAGGTGGATGGGGTTGAGGTCGCCGGAGGCGTGGGCGTAGGCGGTGGTGTCGGCGGCGCTCAGGACGTGGGTGGAGACGTGGGCGGTGCCGTCGGGGGCGGTGCCGGGGTGGGCGGCGGCGGGCAGGGTGCCGTGGGGTTCGGTGCGGGTGGCGCCCAGCAGGAGGGCGGCGGTGGCGAGGTCGGCGACGGGGGCGCCGGTGGCGGCGTCGGTGAGGCGGGTGGTCAGGGCCAGGCGGGTGCCGCGGGCCTCGCGGCGCACCGCGGTGACCTCGACGGTGATGTCGAGGTCGCCCGGGGCGAGGGGGGCGTGGGTGCGGATCTCCTGGGCGAGGTGGACCACGCCGGTGAAGCCCGGGTCGCCGGCGGTCAGGGCGGTGACGGTGTGCCGGGCGAGGGCGTGGGCGGCGACGAAGGGGTGTGCGGGGCTGGCCCCGTCGCGCCGCGGGGCGCCCAGGTGGGCGCGGGCGGCGGCGCGGTAGGCCGTCAGGTCCTGCGCGCGGATGTGCAGGCGGGTGCGCGAGAGGGGTCCCACCGCCACAGGGGGTGCGGCGGGGGCGGGTGCGGTCGTGGGCGGGGTCATAGCGGGGTCACCACCAGGGTCGTGTTGTGGCCGCCGAAGCCGAACGAGTTGGACAGGGCCGCGCCGGCGCGGATCGGGCGCGGCGCGGTGTGCACGACGTCGAGGTCCAGGCCCTCTTCGGTCTTCTCGTGGTTGGCGGTGGGAGGGACGGTGCGCTCGTTCATGGCCTCGATGGCGGTGATCAGCTCGACGGCGCCGGCGGCGCCGATCAGGTGGCCGATGGCGCCCTTGGTGGAGGTGACCGGCACGCCGTGGGGGCCGAACACGGCGCGCAGGGCGGCGGCCTCGGCCCGGTCGTTGTGCACGGTGGAGGTGCCGTGGGCGTTGACGTGGGCGATGTCGCCGGGGGCCAGGCCCGCGTCGGCGAGGGCGGCGCGCATCGCGGCGACGGCGCCGGCGCCGTCGGGGCGCGGGTTGGACAGGTGGTAGGCGTCCGCGCTTGCCCCGTACCCGGCGAGCAGCGCGTAGGGGGTGCGGCGGCGGGCGCGGGCGTCGTCCAGGCGTTCCAGGACGAGGAAGCCGGCGCCCTCGCCCATCACGAAGCCGTCGCGGTCGGCGTCGAAGGGCCGTGAGGCGCGGGCGGGTTCGTCGTTGCGCAGGGAGTGCGCGCCGAGGTTGCCGAACGCGGCCAGGGTGACGGGGGTCAAGGTGGCCTCGCAGCCGCCGGCGATCACCACGTCCGCGCGTCCGCTCTCCAGCAGCAGTGCCGCGTGGCCGATCGCGTCCGCGCTGGAGGCGCAGGTGGTGGCGATGGTCAGTGCCGGGCCGCTCCAGTGCAGGCGCATGGCGATCTGGGCGGCGGCGGCGTTGGGCATGGTGACCAGCGGCATCAGCGGGGAGACGCGCAGCGGGCCGTGCTGGGTGTACAGCGCGGACTCGCGGTCGCTGGTGGTGCGTCCGCCCACGGCGGTGCCGACCACGACGGCGCTGCGCCCGGGTTCGGGCTCGGGGTGGCCGGCGTCGGCGTGGGCGGCGAGTGCGGCGAGGGTGCCGTAGCGGGCGAAGGGGTCCAGGCGGCGGGCGTCCTTGGCGGGCAGTTGCGCGGTGTCGGGCGGGTCGGTGACGCGGCAGCCCAGGCGTACCCGGTGGCGGGCCAGGGCGGGGTCGGTCAGGGCGGTGGCGGTGGAGCGTCCGGAGGCGACGGTGCGCCACAGGTCCTCGACGCTGTGGCCGGCGGGGCTGACCACGCCGAGGCCGGTGACGGCGATCGGGGGCCGGTGGTGGGGGGCCATGGCTTCGTCTCCTTCGCGCTGCACGCGGGCGGCCCGGCGGTGGGAAATAAGGGGGGTGAGGGGGCGGGGCCGGTCAGATCAGGCCGGTCCGGGCGGCGGCGGTCAGGAACGCCTCGGCGGCGAAGTCGATGTCGGCGGCGCTGTGGCGGGCGGTGACCGCGATGCGCAGCCGGGCGAGGTCGTTGGGGACGGCGGGGGTGACGACGGGCAGGCCGATGACGCCGGCCTTGCGGCAGGCGGTGGCGTAGTCGTAGGCGGCGTCGTCGCTGCCGGCGATGACGGGCAGGACGGCGGTGGTGGAGTGCATGGTGGAGATGCCGGCGTCGTTGAGGCGCTTGCGCAGGCGCCGGGCCTGGGTCTGGGTGTGGGTGACGCGTTCGGGCTCGCGGCGCAGGATGCGCAGGGATTCCAGGGCGGCGCCGGTCTGGGCGGGGCCGAGGGCGGCGGAGAACAGGAACGGGCGGGCGGCGTAGCGCAGGTGGCCGATGAGGTCGTGGCTGCCGGCGACCCAGCCGCCCATGGAGGGGATGGCCTTGGAGAGGGTGCCGAGTTTGACGTCGACGCGGACCTTGTGGTCGAAGTGTTCCTCGATGCCGCCGCCGGTCTTGCCGATGACGCCCAGGGCGTGGGCCTCGTCGACCATGAGCAGGGCGTCGTGGCGGTCGCAGACCTCGCGCAGTTCGGGCAGCGGGGCGATGTCGCCGTCCATGGAGTAGACGCTGTCGACGATGACCAGGCGTACGCCGGTGGGGGCGGCGGCCTTGAGGCGGCGTTCGAGGTGGTCGACGTCGTTGTGGCGGAAGCGGGTGACGGTGGCGCCGGACAGGCGGCAGCCGTCGACGATGGAGGCGTGGTCGTACTTGTCGATCAGGACGGTGTCGCCGGCGCCGACGAGGGCGCCGACGGTGCCGACGTTGGCGGCGTAGCCGGAGCCGAAGACCAGGGCGCGTTCGCGGCGGGCGAAGCGGGCGACCTCGGCCTCCAGTTCCTCGTGCAGGGGGATGGTGCCGGCCAGGGCCCGTACGCCGTGGTTGCCGGTGCCGTAGACGTCGACGGCGGCCTTGGCGGCGGCCACGACGCGTTCGTCGCCGGCCAGTCCGAGGTAGCTGTAGCCGGACATCATGAGCAGGCGCTCGCCGTCGAGGTCGCAGTAGGCGCTGTCGCGTTCCATGGTGTAGGCGACGAAGCTGTTGCGCCGGGAGGGGTCGGACTCCAGTGCGGCCACGCGGGCGTTGGTTGCGGCGAGCTTCGGCTCCAGGCGGTTCCATGCTCCGGTGGCGTTCACGGGCGTTTCTCCTTCACGGCGTCACGGTTTTCACGGCTTTCGCGGGCATTCGGCTTCCCGTCCGCGGGGGGCGGGGGCGCGGGGTGGCTGCGGGGGTGTTTTCTCGAAGCCTTCACGCGGGGTGCTCAAGGATGGCTACATTTCTACGGCAGGATGCGCAAGGCGTCCGCAATAGCCGCTTTCCTGGCCTGCGGGAACGCTCTGACGTGCAGAAACCTTGCGTCCACGACGCATTGACCGGCCGGTGGGTATGTTTTCCCGGCCGGTGTTGACACCGCGCGATGCGGCGAATGTATGGTCGAAATCCGCTGAAACCGAACGGCTGGTCGGCGGTTTATTGTTCCGATCCGCGATTTCCCGCGCCGACGGCCGGAACGGCCGTCACTTCTGCTTTGACTCAAGGGGGTTGGAGCTCGTGTCGAAAGGCTTCAGGGAAGACGGTCCGTCCGGCAGATCGGGGGCGTGCGCATGCTGATCCGCCTCACCGGTCTGGTGGCCGTCGAGCACCAGGACGGCGCCCCGCAGCACCTGTCCAGCGCCCAGGCCCAGGTGGCGTTCGCCCGCCTGGTGCTGGAGCGTTCCAGCGGTACCAGCCGCGACCAGCTGGCCGACACCATCTGGCCCGACGGCCTGCCCGACACCTGGGCCTCCGCGCTGCGCAGCGTGGTCTCCCGGGTGCGGGCCTTCGTCACCGCGCCGGGTCAGGGCCCGGGCGCGACCCCGTTGATCGCCCAGGGCGGGCGGTACGTGCTGCGGCTGCCCGCGGACGCGGCCGTGGACCTGGAGGCGGCGGCCTCGGCGGTGGGCGAGGCCGGCGAGGCGCTGGCGGCGGGCGGCCACGCGGTGGCCCAGCAGCTGGCCGCGGGGGCGCTGTCGAACCTGCGCGGGGCGTTCCTGCCCGACCACGAGGGCGAGTGGGCGCAGGGGGTGCGCGAGCACGTGGAGGAGTTGCGCATCGGTGCGCTGGAGACGGCGAGTCTGGCGGCCTCCGCGCTCGGCGAGGAGCACCACGCGCTGCGCTGGGCCGACGAGGCGGTGCGCCGGGCCCCGTTCCGCGAGAGCGCCTACCGCTGCCGGATGGAGGCGCTGGCCGCCGCCGGGAACCGGGCCGAGGCGCTGCGCTGCTACCAGCAGTTGCGTCAGGTGCTGGCGGAGGAGTTGGGCATCGACCCGGCCGCCGAGACCCAGGAGCTCTACCTCGCGCTGCTGCGCACTGCGGTCCCCGCGGCGCCCGCTCCGGCGGCGGTGCGGGCGGTGGACCCGGTGCTGATGGGGATCTTCGAGCCGCTGGCGCTGGCCCGCCTGGCCCGTCCGGCGCCCGCGCCGGTGCGGGCCGCCTGAGGCCCGCCCCGCCCCTCTTTTTCCTCCTCCGCCACCCGCCACCCGGCGCCCGGCGCGCCCGGCCCGTGCGCCGTGTCCGCCGTGTTCCGTCGCCCCGCCGGTCCCCCGTCCGGCGGGGCGCGCGCGTGTGCCGCCCGGTCGCGCCCGGTGGCGGCCGGTGGCGGCCGGTGGCGGCCGGTGGCGGCCCGCCGGTGTCCCGTCGGTGTCCCGTCGGCGTCCCGGGGGGGGTGCGGGGCCTGCGGCGATGCCCGTCGCCGGTGCCTGTCGTGCCGGCGCCGTGTCGAGGCGGCGCGGCGGCCGTTGCGCGGTCGCGGCGCCGGGCCGCCCGGCCCGGGGGCGTGTTGCGCGGCTGTTGCGGTGAGCGTGGCGGCCGGGTCGGGCATAGTAGCGTCGTGTACGTGAAGTCGTGCACACGGCGCGGTCTTTGACCATCGAACGGACGGGGGTCGAGTGTTGGGAAGGGGTGGTGGGTGTGGGACGGGCACGCGTGGCGGCGCGGGTGATCGTGCACCCCGGTGTGGAGGACGTGAGCGTCCAGCAGGTGCTGGAGGCGCTCGCTGATCCGGCCCGCAGGACGGTGGTGCGCACGCTCGCGCACTCGGGAGCCGATCTGAGCTGCGGTTCCTTCGACCTGCCGGTGGGGCGTTCGACCTCCAGCCACCACTTCGGTGTGCTGCGCGAGGCGGGGCTGCTGCGCCAGTACTACGTGGGCACCACCAAGATGAACGCGCTGCGCAGCGAGGAGCTGGAGCGGCGGTTCCCGGGGCTGCTGGCGGCGGTGGTGGCGGCCGCGGACGCGGAGGCCGGGCAGGGCGGCGGGGTGTGCGCGGGGCCGGGGGTCTGAGGGCGGGCCGGTCGGCGACGGTACGGGGGTCGAGCGTGCGTCGGCCGGCTCCGGCACCCCGTGGGGCGGGGCGGGCGGGGGCGGGGCGTAGGCTTGCCGCCCATGATCGACAGCGACGTCCCCGGCCGGGGACGGGACGGCACGCGCCGGTGGGTCCAGGGGCACCTCGGGCCCGGTGAACGCGTCACCGCGGTGACCGCGCTCAAGGGCGGCTGGACCTCGCGGATGCGCCGCCTGGACGTCGAACGCCCCGGCGGCGCGGACCCGTACGCGCTGGTGCTGCGCTCCTTCGTCAAGCCGTTCTACCGCCGCCACGCCCCGGGGCTGCTGGCCCGCGAGGCCGCCGTGCTGCGCCTGCTGGAGGGCAGCGGCGTCCCGGCGGCGCGGCTGGTCGCGGTGGACGCGGCGGGGGCGGTGTGCGAGCACCCGTCGCTGGTGATGACCCACCTGCCCGGCAGCGTGCGCCTGGCCGAGGACGGCGACGCGCCCGCCCGCGCCGACCTGCTGGCGGCCCAGCTGGCCGCCGTGCACGCCCTGGCGGTCGGCGAGCGGGAGCGGCCGCGCGCCTGGCAGGCGTGGACGGCCCCCGACCGGGTCGCCGTGCCCGCGCACACCGCCCGTACCGGCCTGTGGGAGCGGGCGGTGGAGGTGATCGGCGGCGAGGCGCCCGCGCACCGCGCCTGCTTCCTGCACCGCGACTTCCACCCCGGCAACGTGCTGTTCACCGGCACGGGCGTCGGCCTCGCGGTCGCCGGGGTCGTCGACTGGGTGGAGACCTCCTGGGGCCCGGCCGACCTGGACGTCGCCCACTGCGCCACCGCCCTGGCCCTGCTGCACGGCCCCCGGGCGGGCCTGGCCTTCGCCGACCGCTACACCGCCGCCGGCGGCCGCGAACTCGCCGAGGGCCGCGCGCACCTGTACTGGCGGCTGCTGGACGCCCTCGCCTTCGCCCCCGACGCGCAGAAGGTCGCCGAGCCCTGGCGGGAACTGGGCCGCACCGACCTGACACCCGCCGTGCTGACCGGGCGCCTGGAGGACTACCTGCAGGGCCTGTTCGACCGCTACGCCTGAGGGGGCCCGGGCGGTTCGGGCCGCGGCCTCCCCCGTGTCGCCGGTGTTCCGGTCGCGGGCGACGCCCCCGTACGTGCGAGCGCCGCCCGCGCCGACGACGAAGCCGTTCCCGGACCACGGGCGGACGACCCCCTGACCGACCGACGAGCCGGGAGTGGAGCAGTCACCCGAGCGGCGCGGCACCGGCATGCCGGGCGTCCTGCTGCCGGGAGAGGAACACCCTTCGCTGCGGCCGCTCGACGTCCGTGACGACGACCGACATCTCGTCGCCGACCTGAAAGACCTCCGGCAGAGCGACTGCGGGCCTGCCGTGGACCTCTTTGAAGGGCACCAGTCCCACGACTGCGTCCCCGACGTCGACGAAGGCGCCGAAGGGGAGCACCTCGACGACCGTCCCGCGAAGCGTCTGCCCCACCACCGTGCCGTCGGCAAAGGCCTGGAAGGGGTCGGGCAGCAGTGCGCGCAACGACAGCCTCGCCTCCGCATTGTGGGTGTCGAATTGGAGGAACTCGCACGAGACGCGCTGTCCGACCTCCACGACGTCGGTCGCAGCTCCGATGTGCCGCCAGGACAGTTCGGGGATCGTGACGAACCCGACGCCGGGGAACATGGGATGGTCCGGTCCGTTGTCCAGGGCCACGAAGACCCCGAACCGCTCGATCGCCGCGACGGTGCCGGAAAGGATCTCGCCGCGGCGCAGTGACTCCAGGAACGCCCAGAGGCCCGGGCTCTCGGACTGCCAATCCATACCCGCCACCTTGGCACACGCGGCGTGGCCCGACGACGCCCCGACCGGACCGACCGGACCGACCGGACCGACAACAGACCGTAGCGGCCTCGCGATCGACTTCACGAGATCCGTGCCTGCACCCAGAACACCTGCCCGGTACGGGCGCGGCATCCCGCAGGACCCGCAGCCCCGCGCCGTCCTCCCGGGGGTGGCGCACCGGGAGGGCGCACGCGCCGCGCCCCGCACGGGATCGGCGGGGCGCGGCGCGTGGCCGGTGGTCTCCGGGGGCCGGCCGGGGCCGGGGCCGACGGTGGGTCAGGGGCCGTGGCCGGCGCTTCTCGGGGCCGGCGCGGGTGCGGGTGCGGGTGCGGGTGCGGGTCAGGGGGTCGGGGCGGGGCGTGCCCGGTCCGACCGGTCCTGGCGCTCCGACCGCTCCGACCGGTCCTGGCGGTCCTGGCCGGGGTCGAGGCGGCGGCGCAGGAGGACGGCGGTGAGGGCGGCCGCGGCGAGGGCGGCGCCGGCCAGGGGCAGGTGGCGGGGGCCGGCGGTGGTGACGACGGCTCCGCCGAGGGTGGTGCCCAGGGTGATGCCGAGGTTGGAGAAGGAGATGAAGAGGCTGTTGCCGAACTCGGGGGCGTCGGTGGCGTCGCGGGCGAGCCAGGCCTGGGTCACGGCCAGGCCGCCGGAGTGGACGGCGCCCCAGAGCAGGACGGTGGCGAGCATGGGGGCGGGGTGGGGGCCGGCGGCGTCGAGGAGGAGGTAGAGGGCGAGGTAGAGGATCGGGTAGGCGGTGACGGTGCGCAGGGGGGAGCGTTCCAGCAGGCGGCCGAAGACGAGGTTGCCGGCGGTCATGACGACGCCGAAGGCCATCAGGGCGGGGCCGGTGAGGGAGGTGTCGAGGCCGGTGACGTTCTGGAGGTATTCGGCGATGTAGCCGTAGCCGCTGAACATCGCGGCGAACACCAGGGTGACGGCGGCGACGGCCAGCCACAGCCGGCCCCGGCGCAGGATGCCCAGCTGGCCGCCGTAGGTGGGGCGTCGGGTGTCGGGCAGGTCGGGGAAGAAGGCGAGGACGCCGGCGCAGGCGATCAGGTCGAGGGCGGCGGCGCTCCAGAACGCGGCGGGCAGGCAGAGGTGGTCGGCGAGGTAGGAGGTGAGGGGGACGCCGAACGCGAAGCCGGCGCTGACGCCGGCGAAGACGGTGGTGGCGGCGCGCGCGGCCTTTCCGGGCGCGGCGAGGCGGGTGGCGGCGGTGAGGGCGAGGGCGAAGAAGACGGGGTGGAACAGGGCGGGCAGGATCCGCAGGGCGAGGACGAGGGGGAAGGAGTCGCTGAGCGCGTAGAACGCGTTGGAGCCGGCGAAGACGGCAAGTGCCGTGGCCAGCACGGTCTTTCGGCGCAGGCGCGAGGCGAGCAGGACGCCGGCGGGGCCGGTGGCGGCGACGGTGAGGGCGAAGGCGCCGACGAGCCATCCGGCGGTGGCGGGGGCCACGTGCAGGCGTTCGGCCAGGGCGGGCAGGACGCCGACGACGCCCATCTCGGTGGTGATGATGCCGAACACGCCCAGGGCCAGGACCGGGACGGCCAGAGCGTTTCGGGCGGGAGCGGTGCGGTGCACGACAGCCTCCAATGGATACACAAATCTAGATAGTTGGATGCGTAAGGGCCGAAGAAAAGGGGGCGCCGGCCGGGCGCCCCCGCTCGGAGGGGAGTGCGGTGCGCACGCGCGTGCGTGCGGGTGTGTACGCGCGGGTGTTGCGCGTGTGCGCTGTGCGCGGGTGTCAGAGTTCGTCGCGCACGTAGGCGGCGAAGGCGGCGATGGTCTCCTCGTTGCGCCGGTAGAAGGTCCACTTGCCGACGCGCTCGGACACCAGCAGTCCGGCCTCGCGCAGGATCTGGAGGTAGCCGGAGACCACCGACTGGGCCAGCCCCGAGCGCTCCTGGATGTCGGTGACGCACACGCCGATGTGGAAGCCGACGCCGCGCTCGCGGTAGTACGGCTCGTCGAAGTAGCGCTCGGGCGTCTTGAGCCAGCGCAGGAAGTCCGCGCGCGCCGGGTTCGCGAGCGCCTTGTGCACGGCCAGCGGGTCCAGCTCCACCGCACACCCTCCTTCCCGTCGCCCGACCCCTCGCCGGACGTATCTAATATTCTGGATACGACCTTGAGGTGTCAAGGCGGGTGCGCGCCGGGCCGGACAGCGGGGCGGACGGGCCGGAACGGCGGCCGGGACCGGCGGGCGGGGCGGGTGCGCGCCGGGTGGCGTGCGGCCCCGGACCACGGTGGCGCGGGTGGTGCGGCGGCGCGCCGGTGATTCACCCCCGCGAGTGATTGTGACGCTGTGCACATAAGCGGACACTCTGGGTATCCGGAGGGCTCGTGGGGGCTCTCCCGGCGCGAGGAGAGCCGTCATGGCCGCAAGCGAACCCACCGCCTCCCAGGTCCCGCAGATCACCGGCCGCCTGCTCCCCGCCGGCGGGGAGCAGCGCCTCGCGGACGTCGGCGGCAACGTCGGTGCCGTGTGGCGGGGGTGGGTGATGTGGGGCCCGGGCAACGGGACGTTCAACCTGCAGATCCCGTGGAACGTGATCGGGATCGACTCGACGGTGGTCGTCACGGCCTGCGAGACCGATTCCAACGGGAACCGGTTCGTCGGTGCCGCGCCCTTCCAGGTGTCGAGCATCGCCCCCGGCAACGGGGTGGTGACCTTCAAGATCAGTATCGGCTGGAGCAGCCCGCTGACGATGCGCACCGACGTCGTGGTCCTCAACTGACCCGGCCTGCCGGGCCGGTGGCCGCACCGTCGCGGTGACGCACCGGTGCCCCTCGCCCCGTCGCGTTCGCGGATCCCCCCGCGGACGCCGCGGGGTGAGCGCCTTTCCGGGCCGGGCTCCGGGCTCCGGGCTCCGGGCTCCGGGGGCGCCGGACGACGCGCACCGGGCGCCGGGCGCGGGGGCCGGGCGCGGGGGCCGTCCGGGGCGGGTCAGTCGTCGGCGGCGACCAGGAGGGTGACGGTGTCCGTGGCGCGGTCGACGAGGACGAGTTCGTGGAAGTCGGTGTGGACGGGGCCGTAGTCGTGGCGGGCGTCCTCGGGAGGGTGCACGAGCAGGTAGCGGGCGCGGGCCCGGCGGGCGGGGGCGTGGACCTCCCGTTCCAGCCGTGCGAGCAGCGCCGGCGGTACCGGGCCGTGCTGCAGCGTCCAGGCCTCGAGGAGGTCGACCGCCGCCTGCGCCGGCACGGGCGCGTAGCTGTCGGGCGTGATCCGCTCCACCCACCACTGCCCGTGCCGCGGCCAGTCCCGGGCCCCGGCCCCGTCGTAGGTGTCCCGGAACTGCGGGTGCGCGATCAGCGCGGCCAGCACGTCCCGGTCGTGCGCCACGGCGCCGCCCAGCCCGAAGCGCTTGATGTCGACCCACCGGAAGGCGTGCCGGTTCCCCTCGAAGCCGAAGTCCCCGAAGTCGACCAGCGTCCGCTCCAGGTGGACGAGTTCCGCCGTGGTCTCCATGCCCCGCATCGTAGGGGGTTCGCGCGCTCGCGCGCCTCCCTCCCCGCCCGGTCCGCCCCCCGGGGCCCGCCCGGTCCGTCCCCCCGGGGCCGGGGTGGCGGGCTCGGGTCGTGGCGGGCTCAGGCCGTGGCGGGGGCCCCGCCGGGGGCGGGGGTGCGCACGACGGCGTCCAGGGCCGGGGCGATGACGGCGAAACAGTTCTCCGTCAGCACCGCGATGTCCACCCCGGCGCCGTCCCCGCCCGCGCCCTCACCGTCGTCGGCGCCCTCACCGTTGCCGTCGGCGTCGGCGTCGGCGGTGCTCCAGCGCTGCAGGACGGTGTGGAAGGCCGCCAGCGCCATGTCCGCGGCCAGCCGCGGGTACAGCTCGCGCGCGGCGTCCAGGCCCAGGCGCCGGGCGAGCTGCGCGGCGAGCTCGTCGCGCCACTGCGCCTGGCGTTCGAGGAAGCGGGCGAGCAGGGCGGGGGTGGTGAGGATCAGCCGCACCACCCTGCGGGCGCGTTCCTCGTGCCCGGCGCAGTCCTCCACGCAGCGCCACACCGCGTGCCGCAGCGCGACCGAGGGCGTCTCCCGGGCCGGGCGGGCGGCCAGTTCCTCGCGCATGGCGGTGCCGAGCGCGGCCAGGAACTGGACGACCACGTCCTCCTTGGACGCGAAGTAGCGGAAGAAGGTGCGCTTGGACACCCCCGCGGCGGTGGCGATCTCGTCCACCGTGACGGCGTCGAACCCGCCGCCGGCCAGCAGGTCCAGGGCCGCGCGGGTCAGCTCGTCGGCGACGAGCTGGCGCTTGCGCTGGGCCAGGGTGGCGGCGGGTCGGGTGGTCACCGCCCCATCCTAGCCCCCACGCCATTCACGTCATCGAACGTCAGTCTTGACACTTGGTGACATGCAGGGCAGCGTGAGCCGTATGACACCGAGCAACCGGACCCCCGACCCCGCCCCGGACCTCAGCGGGCGGGTGTTCGTCGTCACCGGCGCCGCCGGCGGCCTGGGCCTGGCCACCACCGCCGCCCTCGCCCGCCGCGGCGCCCACGTCGTCCTCGCCGTACGCGACGAGGCCAGGGGCCACCGCGCCACCGCCCACCTGAACGCGCAACGCAGCGGCGCCCGCCTGGACGTACGCCGCCTGGACCTCGCCGACCCCGACAGCGTGCGCGACTTCGCCCGGCGCCTGCGCGAGGACGGCGTGCACCCCGACGTCCTGGTCAACAACGCCGGCGTCATGGCACCCCCGCGCACCCTCACCCCCCACGGCCACGAACTCCAGCTCGCCGTCAACCACCTCGGCCACTTCGCCCTCACCGCCCACCTCATCGACCTGCTCGCCCGCGGCCGCGACCCCCGCGTGGTCACCGTCACCTCCGCCAACCACCGCCGCGCCCGCATCGACTTCGACGACCTGAACGGCGAACACGCCTACTCCCCCATGGGCCACTACAACCAGTCCAAACTCGCCAACGCCGTCTTCGCCCTCGAACTGCACCGCCGCCTGAACGCCGCCCGCAGCCCCGTGCGCAGCGTGCTCGCCCACCCCGGCTACGCCGCCACCGCGCTGCCCCGCGCCGGCACCGTCGCCGGGGTGCGGCTGCTGTTCGGACACCTGCTGCGCCCGCTCGCGCAGTCCCCCGCCCGCGGGGCGCTGGCCCAGCTGCACGCGGCGACCGCGCCGCAGGTGCGCGGCGGGGAACTGTACGGGCCGAGCGGCATCGGCGAACTGCGCGGGGCGCCCGCGCTCACCTCGCCGGCGCCCCGCGCGCAGGACGAGGCGGTGGGGCGGCGGCTGTGGGAGGTGTCGCAGGAACTGACCGGGGTGCCCTTCACCGTCCCCGGGGCCGGGAACGCCTGACCCCCGCGCCCGCGCCGGGGGCGGGGTGGGGCGGGGTGGGGTGGGGTGTCCGGTCGGTGGCCGCCCCCTGGCGGCGGCCGGGGCGGGCAGTAGGATCGGCGGCGTTGCATCCCGTACACACCGCTGGTAGGAGGCTTTTCATGGCTCAGGTCACGATGAAGGGGAACCCGGTGCAGGTCGGTGGCGCGCTGCCCGCCGCCGGCAGCCAGGCGCCCGCGTTCACGCTGGTCGGCGAGGGGCTCGCGGACGTGTCCCTGAAGGACTTCGCGGGCAGGCGCAAGGTCCTGAACATCTTCCCCAGCATCGACACCCCCACCTGCGCGACCTCGGTGCGCACGTTCAACGCCAAGGCCGGTTCGCTGGACAACACCGTGGTGCTGTGCGTGTCGGCCGACCTGCCGTTCGCGCAGGCCCGGTTCTGCGGCGCCGAGGGCCTGGAGAACGTCAAGACCCTCTCCACCCTGCGCGGGCGGGACTTCCACGACGTGTACGGCGTGGCGATCGCCGACGGCCCGCTGGCCGGCCTGACCGCCCGCGCCGTCGTCGTCCTGGACGAGAACGACACCGTCCTGCACACCGAGCTGGTCGCGGAGATCGCCGACGAGCCGAACTACGAGGCCGCGCTCGCCGCCCTCAACTGACCCGCCCGGCACCGCACATCCCCGGTGCCGCCCCCGGCGTCCGCGGCGGCCCGCCCCGCGCCCTGCCCGTCCCGCCCCCGAAGGCGGCGGCGGGCAGCGCCGGCGGCGGGCCGCCGGCGCACCCGCCCGCACACCCGCGTCCGCGCCGCGTTCCCGCCGTCCTGCCCCGCGCCGGCAGCGCTCCTCGGCGACACCCGGACGGCACGCACCCCCGCCCCGGGCACGGCCCGGCCCGCCCTCCCCGCCCGCGCCCGCGCCCGCGCCCGGGGAGGCGACCGGCGGCACCGACGCCACGGCCGGCCCCACCCCGACGTGACCGGCGCAGCCCGGCCGCAGGAGGAGCACGCACGGATCTCACCGGGAAGACCGTGGTGGTCACCGGCGCCGGACGCGGCTTCGGCAGGGCCCTGGCCCTGCACGCCGGCCGCAGCGGCGCACGCCTGTTCCTCTCCGCCCGCACCGCGGCCGCCGCCCACGGCACCGCCCGGGAGGTGACGGCCGACAGCGGCGCACACGTGGACGCGTTCGCCTGCGACCTCGCCGACCCGGCCACCGCAGGGGACTTCGCCCGGGCCGTCGCCGCCCGCACCGACCGGGTGGACGTCCTCGTCAACAACGGCGCCCGCTACCTGCACGGCCCCGACCTGTGGGACGCCGACGACGAGGCGATCACCGACACCGTCGCCTCCGCCGCCACCGGCACCCTGCTGACCGTCAAGCACTTCCTGCCCCTGCTGCGCGCCTCCCGCGGCGCCGACGTCGTCAACCTCGTCTCCTGCTCCGCCGAGACCCGCGACCACCGCTCCGAGGCCCACCCCGCCTTCTACGCCGCCAAGGCCGCCCGGGCCGGCTTCGCCGACATCCTGTCCCACCGACTGCGCCCCGAAGGCATCCGGGTCATCTCGCTCCACCCGCCGGACTTCACGGACGGCGACCCCCTCCACCCCGACTGGGACCACGCCCCCCGCAGCGCGGACGACCCGCTGAGCGCCCGCTCCGTCCTCGACTGCGTAATGTTCGCGATCGGCCGGCCCCGCGACTGCTTCATCCGCTCCTTCCACTTCGAGCAGCTGTAGCCCCCGGCGCCCGGGCGCAGCAGCGACGGGCGAGGGCGGTGCCGGCCGCGTCGGGGCGGTGCCGGCCGCGTCGGGGCGGTGCCGGCCGCGTCGGGGCGGTCCCGGTGGTGGCGGCGTTCGGCCCAACGCCGCCGTGCCGGCCGCGCGTTCGCGTCCCGCACCGGCCGGCCCGGATGTGCGGCCGGGCCACGACGGCACCGCCTTCGGAGAAACCCGACGGCCACGACACGACCGGCGCATGAGCGATCCTGCGAGCCGGGCGCGGGACCTGCGACTGCGGGCCGCGGCGGACCGGGACGAGTACGGCCGCGTTCCCGACCGGTCCCGGGTCCCGCCCATCCTCGATCGAGGACCCGGTCCTCGCCGCGAGGAACACCCCGCCGAGCCGCCGCCACCCCGTCACGAGCCGTGCGTCGCCGCGCTTCGGCACAGGACCCAGATGATGGCTCGGCGACGGCGAGGTCCCGGCCCACACCGCCGCCCTCGTCCCCGAAGGCCGCCACCTCGTCCACACCCGGGCCCCGCCCGACCGGCCGCCCGCGGTGGACCTCGAAACCGCCGACGCCGAGGAGGCACTGGCCAGGCCCGCGGAACCGGCCGCCTCCTCCGCCCGAACCCCGCCCACCCACCCGCCCACCGGCCCGAGCGCCCGGGGGCGGGGGGCGGGGGGCCGGGGGGGCCGGGAAGGACCGGTCCCGGGGGCGGCGGGGTCCGACGGCGCACCGCACGGGCCCGGCGTCACGGGAGCCGGGGGGCCGTCACGGGGATCCCGGGCGCCACGAGCGTCGCGGGGGTCCTCCGGTCGAAGCGGCCGACCGGCCAGGGCCAGCGGCACGAGCCGGCCGGCCAGGGCCAGCGGCAGGCAGACCACGAACGCCGGCCCGTCGGGCGGCAAGGCCCCCCGGGGCCTTGCCGCTCACCTCCACGGCGCTGTTCCCGACCGTGCCCTCCTCGACCTCGCGGTCGTAGGACACGATGTCGTCGTGCAGGCCCACCGCGTCCACGAACGCGTCCACCGCGGTACGCAGCGCCCGGTCGTGACCACGTGCCGCTGCCCGCCGCCGCCGGCCCCGCCGGATGTCGGCGGCCGGCCGCCGACGGAGCCGCGCTCCTCACGGTCGGCGGACCGGCACCGGCACGAGCGGGCCGGTCCGGACACGGACGCCCCGCCCCCTGTCACACCGTCCTCTCCCGCTGTCGAACGACGGCGGTGCCGCCGGCCAGGTCGACACCCGTGCGCGGCGGGGCACCGGCGTGGTCGTCGTCCCGCACGACCGGCCGAGTGCGCCGCTGCTCGATCTGCACGCGCTTGTCGGCAATTGAAGAAGGCGTGCAACTCCTCGGTCGCGGTGGCGCCGAGACCGAGCCCGCCGCTTCGCGGCCGCGTGGTCGGGCGGCCGCACAACCGTCCCGGACGGCCGGATCGCACCACGAGATACCGGATCGAGGCCAGTGCGAAGGGCACGATCACCGGCACTGCCATGAAAAGCAGACCCGCCGTCATCACCACGGCGGCCCAACACGCGAAAGCGACACACCCGTTCCCGGCCGGTGCCGCCCGTCAGGGCGGCGCCCGTCGCAGCGGCGCCCGTCGCAGCGGCGCCCGTCAAGGGCCGTTCGCCGATCGCGGCGACCGGCACCGTCGTTTCGCAGCGGACAGCGAGCCCGTCGCACCGTGCGGCCGTCGCGCGGTTCCGCTTCAGCCGGTCGCTCCCGCGCTCCACCACGCGGCACTGCCCGCAGACGTCCTCGTCGAACTCCGGCGGCCGGCCACCGCGCGAGCCGCGCCTCTCGCGGTCGGCGATCCGCTCGCGCTTGTCCGGGCCCGTGCACCGGATGCCACGTCCGCACCACACGCCACACGCCACCCGCCACCCGCAGCCCGCAGCAGGCCCCGGCGTACCGCACGCAGATCGCGGGCGGTACGCACCACGCGTGGACGGACGGCCTCGACCGAAACGAGCGGTGACCAGGAACGTCACCGCCGGGCAGGAGCCGGGCCACGCCCGCCGTGCCGACAGCAGGACTCCACCCCACCCCACCGCACCGCACCGCGCCCTGCTCTGCTCTGCTCTGCGACGTCGACGTCGACGTCGACGTCGACGTCGGACGGGACGGGACGGGAGGACATTCCGAACGGCCGGGCCCCACAGGCCCCGTCGGACCCCGAGGGGAGGGGACGGCGCCCTGTCGGGACGGCTCCCGCGGCCCCGGTACCGGTAGCGCGCAAGCACCGGCACCACCCACAGGTCGGCCCCCGCCCGGGACGGGCACCGCACCGCTGCGGCCCCGGCCACGGCCGAACCGCGAACAGCGGCGACCTCGCCGGCCACCACCGGCCGGGACCCGGCCCGACCGGCGAGACCGCGCACGAGCCGGACGAGACACGGCGGGCACGGCTACGCCCCCCTCGGGATCCCCCCGGGGCACAGGACCCGACGGGACCGAAGGGAGGCGTGAGGCATTCGGAGCGGGCCCGGCGGACGGGCCCCTGTCCCCGGTCCCGGCCCCGGGACGGGCACGGCGGACGGGCCAAGGTCGCGGCACAGGTCCGGCGGACGGACCCGGCCCCGCACCCGCCGACCCGAACACGAGCCCCGAAGCGGCCCGGGCCGGGCGGACCGGCCCCGACACGAGCAGGCGGGCCCGGACACGGGCGGGCCACCCCCGGGTGCGGGGGCGGCCCGGGTCCGGGGCGGGCGACCGCCGTGGCCGGGGTCCGGGGCGGCCGACTGCCCGGGGCAACCGGCCGGCCGGGCAGCCGAGCACCCGGGGGCGGGCCGCCCCCGGGGGCCCCGGGCGGGCGGGACGGGACCGTCCCGGCCCCCCGGGGGGGGTCAGGTGATGGAGGCCCCGGAGTCGATGCTGATGACCTGGCCGGTCATGCAGTCCTGGTCGAGGAACAGGGTGATCGAGCGGGCGACCTCGCGCGGGGTGACGAACCGCGGCACCGGGACCTTCTCGCGCATGCCCGCCACGACGTGCTCGGGCAGGGTGTCCGTCATGCCGGTGATCATGAAGCCGGGTGACAGGGCGTTGACGGTCACCCCCCTGCGGCCGCACTCCGCCGCGAGGGTACGGGTCAGCCCGATCAGGCCGGCCTTGGACGCCGCGTAGGCGGTCTGCCCGGCGGTGGCGATCAGCGCCGACGGGGAGACGATGTTGACCACCCGCCCCCAGCGCGCCCGCAGCATCGCCGGCACGCACGCGCGCGCGGTGTGGAAGGAGCCGACGAGGTTGGTGTCGATCACCTGCCGCCACTGCGCCGGGTCCTGCATCGCCATCAGCGCGTCCTTGCGGATCGCCCCGTTGTTGACGAGCACGTCCACCGGCCCCAGCGCCGCCTCGATCCGCCCGTACATCGCGCCGACCGCGTCCCAGTCCGCGACCGAGCCGGTGACCAGCACGTGCTCGTTGACGAGCCGGGCGGCGACCTTCTCCGCGCCCTCGCGCGAGCTGTTGTAGTGCACCGCGACCCGGCAGCCCGCCGCGTCCAGGGCCAGCGCCAGCTCACTGCCCAGCCCCCCGGAGGCACCGGTGACCAGCGCCACCGGCGACGGCGGCCGCACACCGAAGACGTCCCTGCCGCTCACCGCGCCACCCCTCCCCACGTCAGCAGGACCGAACCCCACGTCATACCCGCGCCGAACCCGGCCAGCAGCACCGTGTCACCGTCCTTGATCCGCCCCGCGTCCAGCGCCTCCGCCAACGCGATCGGGATCGACCCCGACGCGGTGTTGCCGTAGCGCTCCAGGTTCGTCACCAGCCGGTCGGCCGGGATACCGGTGTGGGAGAGCACCGAGTTGATGATCCGGATGTTCGCCTGGTGCGGCACCACGTGGTCGACCTGCTCCGGCGTGATCTTCGCCTGCTCCAGCGTCTCGCGGATCGTACGCACCGTGTAGCGCACCGCGTTCAGATAGATCTCGTTGCCGTTGATCTGCGCGTAGTGCAGGCCCCGGGCGACGGTGTCCGCGGTGGTCGGCATCCGCGAACCCCCCGCCAGGACCTTCAGGCTGTCCTTGCACGAGCCGTCCGCGCCCAGGTTCCACGCCCGGATCCGGTCCACCGCGCCCGGCCGCAGGACCACCGCCCCCGCGCCGTCGCCCACCAGGATCGACAGGTCCCGGTCGGCGGGGTTCGCGGTCAGCGTGTGCGTGTCCGAGCCGATCACCAGGATCGGACGCGGATCCATCCGCAACAGGCCCGCCGCCGTCACCAGCGCGTACACGAACCCGGCACACTCGGAGTTCACGTCGTGCGCGCTGCCCGCGATCGCGAGCTCGTCGTGGACGAACGCCGACGTCGCCGGCGAGGGCTGCTCCGGCGTCGCCGTCGCCACGATCAGATGCGCGATGTCCGCACCCGTCAGCCCCGCGCGTTCCAGCGCCCGGCGCCCGGCCTCCACGGCCATCGACGCCGTGGTCTGCCCCTCGCCCACGGCCCTGCGTTCACGGATCCCGCACCGCGAGACGATCCAGTGCTCGTCCACACCGAAACGCTGCGCGAGTTCGGCACTGGTCACCACCCGTTCGGGAACCGACATCCCCCAGCCGGTGACGTCGAAACCGCTCACCACACGCCCCCTCTCCCTCTCCCGGTCCGCCGCTCGCCCGCGCTCAGTTACCGGCGGCCGGCACGAGCGCCAGGATCCGCTCGTGGACCACGCGCAGCGTCGTGGTGTCGTCGATGTCCGCGAACAGCGACTCGTCCGCCGGGATGTGCGGGTACTGGTTCTGGAAGCCGTACAGCCACTCCATCAGGTCCAGCGAATCGACGTCCGCGATGTGCTGCAACGCCGCGTCCGCGTCGATCTCCTGGGCACCGGAGACCGCCTGGAGCTGCTGGGCCAGGTCCTCGATCGTGGGGATCTGAGACATCAGTGATCGTTCCTCTCCACGCCCACCACACGGTGGACGCCGTCAACGCATCGAAAGAAGCAGGACAGAAAACACCGCCGACACACCACCACCCCCAACCCCACACCCACACCCCCGCCCGCCGCCCGCCGCCCGCCGCCCGCCACGCGCCCCGCCCGCACCCCCGGCCCCGGCACTCCCCGCACCCCCGCCCCCGGCAACACACCACACAACCGACAACCGAAGAACGGGGGGCAGGGACGAACAGGAACACCGACAACAGGCCGGCCGACAGACACGAACAACAACACGGACAAACAGACAAACGGCCGGGACAGCCGGACGAACAGGCGAACGACCGGGACGGCCGGACGGACGAACAGGCGGGCGGACGAACAGGCGGGCGGACGAACAGGCGGGCGGACGGGCAGGCGGGCAGGCGGGCAGGCGGGCAGGCGGGACAGCCGGCACCGACAACACCGGAAACACAACGGCGACAGCGCCCACAACCCCCGCACCAGCGCACAACACGCCGTCCGGGAACCGAAGCACCCCCCGAGGACGGACCCCGGAAACCGTGCGTCTTGCCGAAACCGCATGAAACCCGCTCCCACGCAACCGGCCCGCAACCCACCCGGCCCCCGCTGCCTTGCGCACCGCTTGCGAGACACACGCTTACCTGACCCACAACACACCGCACCCGCACGCAACCACCCGCCCCCGGGCAGCACCCGGCCACCCGCAACCACAAGCACCACGGCCCGCGGCCCGGACCGCCGCCCGAACACCCGGCACCACCACCCGGTCCGAACGGCACCAACCACCACGAACGCCACCCGGCCACCCGGCCACCCACAACAACGGCCGACCGCACACCCCACCCGAACCGGACAACCAACCCACCCACCGCCCGCACCCACCGCACCGGGCAGCACCCAGCCACCCGGCACGGCACAGCACGGCAGGCACCGGGAACCAACCACCCCGAACAGCAACCCGGTTCAACCGCAAACACCGCACCACGGACGGCACCCAACCGCCCCAAACGACACGGCACGGCCGCCGACCCCGGGAACCAACCACCCCGGACAGCAACCCGGTTCGACCGCAAACACCGCACCACGGACGGCACCCGGCCGCCCGAAACGGCACGGCACGGCAGGCACCGGGGCGGCTGCCCGGGACGGCCGTCCACCCCGGACAGCGTCAAACCCCGGGAACCTCGGCCCGGCTCGGCCGGCACACCGCCCACCGGTCGGCACCCAACCACCCGCCCGCGCCAGAAGCCGGGTTCAACCGGCACACCGCACCACGGACGGCACCCGGCCGCCCGACACGGCAGGCACCGAGGGCAACGGCCCGGCCAGGCCGTCCACCCCGGCCGGAGTCGACAGGTCCGCACGCGGCCCGGTCCCGGCACAGAACACCGCCCGACCGGCCGCACCACAACCGGCAACAACCGGCCCCACGACCGCCACGGCCGCCACGGCGGCCCGAGCGGCACCACGCACCACGCGCCGGCCATCGGGCACCACGCACCACGCGCGGCGCCGAGAACCACGCACCACGCACCACGCACCACGCACCACGCACCACGCACCACGCGCGGCGCCGAGAACCAAGCACCACGCACCACGCACCACGCACCACGCACCACGCACCACGCACCACGCACCACGCACCGGGCACCGCAGGCCGGTCCACCCGTCACCGGGCGCCGGCCCCGCCGCCGCCCACCCGTCCGACACCCACCACCGTCAACCGAGGGGCCCCATCCCATGACCACCGTCGAAGCCCGCTCCATCAACCCCGACATCGAGGCCATCCGCCACCACTACGAGGTCCCCAACGAGCTCTACCGGCTCATCCTGGGCCCCACCATGATGTACTCCGGCGGCTACTGGGAGGACGGCGAGGACCTCGTCGCCGTCCTCGACGAGGCCCAGGAACGCAAACTCGACGCCTTCACCGACCTCGCCCGCGCCGCCCGCACCGAGACCGTCCTGGACATCGGCTGCGGCTGGGGCACCATGCTCAACCGCCTCACCACCGTCCACGGCGTCAAGAAAGCCGTCGGCGTCACCCTCTCCCGCACCCAGGCCGACTTCGTCCACGCCCTCGCCAACCCCGCCATCGAAGCCCGCGTCGAAAGCTGGGAGGACCACCGCCTCGCCGACGGCCAGGCCCCCTACGACGCCGCGTTCTGCATCAACGCACTCGAACACTTCGTGCTCTCCTCCCTCACCCCCAAGGAGCGCACCCAGCGCTACCGCGTCTTCTTCAAGCAGGTCCACTCCCTCCTCAAGCCCGGCGCCCGCTTCGTCCTGCACACCATGACCGTCGAGAACCCCCCACTGCGCCGCCGGCTCCTGGACGACCTGAAGTTCCTCCAGCGCGAGGAGTTCGAGGGCTGCCACATCCCGCGCCTGCCCGAACTCGCCGCCGGCCTCGACGGCCTCTTCGAGGTCACCGAGATCCGCAACGAACCCGAGTCCTTCGCCCGCGCCTGCCGCGCCTGGCTCCAACTCCTCGCCGCCCGCCGCGACGAGGCCGTCACCATGACCGACGAGACCACCGTCGCCCGCTTCGAGCGCTACCTCGACATCTTCGCCTACACCCTCGAAGACCACATCTTCAACAACTTCCGCGTCACCCTCACCCGCCGCGCCTGACCCCCGGGCCCACCGAGGACACCCGAGAAGAGGACACCGACGCCATGACCACCACCCCCGCCCCCAACCGCACCACCAACACCCCCACCGCCACCCCGGCGACACCCCCCACAACCCCGGCGGCGGGGGTGACCCCCACCCCCAACACCACCACCAGCACCACCAGCACCACCAGCACCACCACCCGCGCCGGCAGCACCACCGCCGGCACCGACACCACCACCACCCGCGCCACGGACACCGCCACCACCACCGCCCGCGCCACGGACACCGCCACCACCACCGGCACCGCGGACACCGGCACCACCGCCACCACCGGCACCCGCGCCGGCAGCACCACCGCCACCACCACCGGCACCGCGGGCACCACCGCCGCCGCCACGGCCGCCGGCGCGGGCACGGCCACCACCACCACCACGGACACCCGCCCGGCCACCACGGACACCGACCCGGACACACCCCCCGCCACCACCGCCGGCACCACCACCGCCACGGCCACCGGCGCCGGCACCGCCGGCGACCTCGCCGTCCGCCACCTCGAAGTCGCGATCATCGGCGCCGGCATCTCCGGCCTCGGCACCGCCATCGGCCTCCTCAAAGCCGGCATCGACGACTTCCTCGTCTTCGAACGCGCCCACGACCTCGGCGGCACCTGGCGCGACAACACCTACCCCGGCTGCGCCTGCGACGTCCAGGCCCACCTCTACTCCTTCTCCTTCGCCCGCAACCCCGAATGGAAATCCACCTTCGCCACCCGGACCGAGGTCCACACCTACCTCAAGAACTGCGCCACCCGCTACGGCGTCGACCCCCACCTGCGCTACGACCACGAACTCCTGAACGCCACCTGGAACGACACCCACCACCACTGGGACATCCGCACCACACACGGCCGCTACACCGCCCAGGTCCTCGTCACCGGCACCGGCTACCTCTCCGACCCCGCCGTCCCCGACCTGCCCGGCCTCGACACCTTCACCGGCACCGTCTTCCACTCCTCCCGCTGGCGCCACGACCACGACCTCACCGGCCGCAACATCGCCGTCATCGGCACCGGCGCCTCCGCCATCCAGTTCGTCCCCGCCATCCAACCCCACGCCGCACACATCGACCTCTACCAGCGCACACCCCCCTGGGTCGCCGCCAAACCCGACAAACCCAACACCCCCCGCCACACCTGGATGCTCCGCCACCTCCCCGGCTACCAACGCTTCCGCCGCACCTTCAACAAACACGGCCGCGAAATCGTCGCGTTCTTCATGTCCCGCCCCTCCCGCACCACCGGCATGAAGAACATGGCCGCCGGCCACCTCAAAAAATCCGTCACCGACCCCACCCTGCGCGCCCGCCTCACCCCCGACTACACCGTCGGCTGCAAACGCCTCCTCTTCTCCAACACCTGGTACCCCGCCATCCAACAACCCAACGTCGACATCGTCTCCGACACCATCACCCACATCGGCCCCACCCACATCACCACCACCGACGGCACCCGACGCCACATCGACACCATCATCCTCGCCACCGGCTTCACCGCCACCGACCGCCCCATCGCCCACCTCATCCACGGCCGCCACGGACACACCCTCCACGACACCTGGACCACCCACGGCATGACCGCCCACCGCGGCACCACCATCCACGGCTTCCCCAACCTCTTCATGCTCCTGGGCCCCAACACCACCCTCGGCCACTCCTCCCAAACCGTCATGATCGAAGCCCAGATCACCTACATCCTCGCCGCCCTCAAAACCCTCCGCACCCACCACCTCACCACCCTCGACGTCCACCCCCACGCCCAAACCACCTACAACACCACCCTCCAGAACCGCCTCAAGAACACCGTCTGGAACACCGGCGGCTGCACCAGCTGGTACACCGACACCCACGGCAACAACCCCAACATCTGGCCCACCTACACCTGGCGCTTCCACCGACAAACCCGCACCTTCGACCTCACCAACTACCAAACCACCACCCACACCAACCCCTAACACCACACACCCGGCAGCACCGGCAGCACCCGGCCACCAACCACCAACAGCACCCCGGCCACCACCCCGGACACAGCACCACCACAACCGGCAAGACCCGCAGAACCAGCACAACAAGCAGGACCAACAGGCCAGTTACAGGCAGCAAGAACCGCTACGGCACACACGACCGGAACACCCGGACCAACACACACGCCCGGCAGACGGGGCCGGCAGGCAAAGGAACCGGCCCCCGCACCGACACCAGCGCAACAGGCATGACCAGCACCGCAGTCACAAAAGGCAGGAACACCCCCGCACCCACCACCGCAACAGCCCGCACGACCGGCAGGACCGGAACCACCGACCGGCCGGGCTACCGCCGACAGCACCCGCAGAGCCGGCACCCACCACCCACCACCGGCACCCGCACCCGCCGGGCCCGCCCACCACTCCGAGGAGACCACCGCGCATGAACCGAACCCCCCTGTCCAGGCGCACCCTGCTCACCGGCGCCGCCGCCACCGTCATCGGCTACAACACCACCACCCGCACCTGGGCCACCACCGACACCCCCACCCGTGGCCGCATCGCCCCCCTGCCCCCCATCCAAGGAACCCTCACCACGGCCGCCGCCTCCCGCACCGCCCACGCCCACGACTTCGGCCGTCTCACCACCAACACTCCCTACGCCGTCCTCAACCCCGCCGGTGCCCCCGACATCGCCACCGTCATCGGCTTCGCCCGCCGCAACAACCTCAAAGTCGCCATGAACGGCCAGAGCGGCACCGGAAACGACCTCGAATCACACTCCAACTACGGCCAGGCCGGCGTCGCCGGCGGCATCAGCATCAACGCCCGTGCTCTCAACCGCATCCACGCCATCACCCCCACCAGCGCCACCGTCGACACCGGCGTCACCTGGGCCCAACTCACCGAAGCCGCACTCGCCCAGAACCTCACACCCCCCTGCCTCACCGACTACCTCCATCTCTCCATCGGCGGCACGATAAGCGTCGGCGGCATCGGCTCCACCGTCCACAAATACGGCCTCCAGGCCGACACCGTCGAATCCATCGAGATCGTCACCGGCACCGGCCGCATCCTCACCGCCTCCCCCACTCACAATCCCGACCTCTTCCACACCGCCCTGGCCGGCGCCGGACAGGTCGGCATCATCACCAAAGCCACCCTCAAACTCGTCCCCGCCCCGCAAAACGCCCGCGTCCTCACCCTCACCTACACCGACCGGCACGCCTTCCTCACCGACCAACAAACCATCCTCAACGACGGCCGCTTCCCCTCCCAGGTCGGCGAAATCCTCATCCAGCCCAACGGCCAGTCCCCCCACTACAAGATCGAAGCCGTCGCCCACTACAACGGCACCACGCCCCCCGACCCCGCTCCCCTCCTCGCCGGCCTCAACCCCGCCACCACCACCGTCGCCGACCAGACCTACCGCGAATACACCTACCGTGCCGACGCTTTCGCCGACGCCATCAAAGATCTCGGCTACTGGAACACCCCCAAGCCCTGGCTCTCCCTCTTCCTCCCCGCCAGCACCACCCCCGCTTTCCTCGACCACGCCCTCCCGCAACTCACCCCCGACGACATCGGCCCCGGCCTTCTCCTCTGCTATCCCTTCCACACCAACAAACTCACCCACCCCCTCGCCATGACCCCCAACGAACCCACCGCCTACCTCTTCGACCTCCTCGCTTTCCCCCACCCCAGCATCAACCCCACCACTCACCTCACCCGCAACCGCGACCTCTACAACGCCGCCACCCAACTCGGTGCCAAGCGTTACCTCGTCGGCGCCATCCCCAACATGAGCCCCACGGACTGGCAACACCACTACGGCCCCCAGTGGACCACCCTCACCAACGCCAAGAACACCTATGACCCCACGCACACCCTCACGCCCGGCCACAACATCTTCTCCTGACGCCAAAATCACCACGCACCGCAACAGGAAAGGGAATTCGGCGATTCACCGGATTCCTCTGCCGCACCCGTCGAGCGAAAGGACCGATTCCCCGTGCGCGCCATTCACCACACCGACCGGACCATCCTCAACCACCCCGCCCACGCCGTCTGGAACGCCCTCGTCGACGAGCTCAACGGCAGGACGACGTGGTGGCACCCGCACAACACCCACCGGCCCGGGTCCACCGGCCCGCAGCAGACCGGCGGCACCACCACGACCACCGTCCACCCGGCGGGTGTCGGAAAGCCCGGTCCCAAGCTGCGGTTCACCTCGACCACCACGCAGGTCGTCCCGGACGCCGAGCTCACCCAGTCCCACACCGGCCACTTCCAGGGCACGACGACCTACCGGCTCACGCCCCACGACAACGGCACCCGGACGCTGCTGACGATCACCTTCGCCACCGACCCGCACGGCCTGGCCAAGTTCTTCCACAAGCTCACGAACCTCACGACCAAGCACACCACCGCCACCCAGCACGCCCTCAGCAACCTCCGCCGCCACCTCGACAACCAGAAGTAGGAACCCCACCGGAGAAGGAGGCCCCAGTGACCGTCACCGAAATCCCCGTGCTCCCCGCCCGGCACACCGTCACCACCACCGACCACACCGCGACGACCGACGACCACGCGCACCTCGCCATCACGGTCCACCAGCCGGGCGAGCCCGATCCGGGCCAGCCGCTGGTGCTGCTGGTCCACGGCTGGGCCGCCTCCCGGACCGTCTGGCACGCCACCGCGCAGCAGCTCGCGGCGGCCGGGCACACGGTGGCCACGTACGACCAGCGCGGTCACGCCTCGTCGACGTCCGGGCGGGAGCCGATCGGCATCGAGCGGTTGGCGCGGGACCTGGACACCGTCGTCGGGACGCTCACCACGCCGGAGCGGCCGGTCGTGGTGGTGGGGCACTCGGGCGGCGGGTACGCGGCGCTGGCCTGGGCGGCGGGGCTGTCGGCCGGGAACGGCGGGGCAAGTGTCGGGCGGTTGGCGGGTCTTGTGCTCGTGTCGACGGCCTCGCACGGGCAGATCACGCCGGCGAGCGAGGTCAGGATGATGGGGTCGAAGTTGTTCAGCCGGGCACTGCGGACGCCGTGGCTGGGCCGTCGGCTGCTCGGTGGGACGCACGGGCCGGGTGCTTCGCTGTCGGCGCGGGAGGCCAACCGCCGGTTGTTCGCCGCCACGTCGCCGGCGACCCGGGCGGCGTGCTTCGCGTCGACGCGGGAGATGGACCAGCGCGCGGGTCTGGCCGGGATCACCGCGCCGACCGCGGTCATCACCGGCACCGAGGACAAGATCGTGAAGCCCGAGTTCAGCCGGGAGCTCACGTCGGCGCTGCCGCACGCCGAGCTGCACCGGATTCCCGGCACCGGTCACATGGTGCCGCTGGAGACGCCCCAGCACATCGCGCACCACGTCAACCTGCTGGTCGCGGCCGGCCGCTGACGACCGTGACCACCACCGCTCCGGCCGGCGTGCTGACCGCGCTGCTCCCGCCCCATGTCCACTGCGCCGAGGCTTTCGGCGTCCCGTCCGAGGGCCGGCTGCTGCCGTCGGAGGCGGCGTACATCCGGGACCGGTCGCCGCGTCGCCGCCGGCAGTTCGCCACCGCCCGGACGCTCGCCCGCCAGGTGCTCGGGGCTCTCGGGCATCCGCCGGTGCCGCTGCTGCCCGGGCCGGGCGGGGCGCCCCGGTGGCCGGCGGGCGTCGCGGGCAGCATCACCCACACGGACGGTTACACGGCCTGTGCCGTCGCCGGCACCGGGCAGCTGGCCTCGCTCGGGATCGACGCCGAGCCCGCGCGGCCGCTCCCGCGGGGTGTGCTCCAGTTGGTCAGCAGCGAGGCCGAGCGCAGCGCCCTGGCCGTGCTGCCGGAGGGCCGGGCCCCTTGGGACACGGTCCTGTTCAGCGCCAAGGAGGCCACCTACAAGGCCGTCCATCCGCTGACGGGAATCTGGGCCCCGCTCGCGGCCATCTCCGTCGCCGTGTACGCCGACGGTACGTTCGCGGCCCGGCACCCGCACCACCCGGCCGTCCGCACCGGCGCCTGGGGCGTGCACCGCGGCACGGTGGTCACCGCGCTCGCGCTCCCGCCGTCCCGGGCTGCCGCCGCATGAGGCGCCCTGCCGTCCGTGGACCGTCCACGCCCCGCCCCTTGCTGGGCACCGGTACGGCCGGTGCCGGGCAAGGGGCGGGGCTGTGTGGTCCCACTCCGTTCCGGGTGGTTCGCGGGGAACGGCCGTACCCGGGCCGGAGATTCCGCGACACGCGCCGTCCCGGGGCCCATCGCGGCCGTGCCGCCGGGCCGAGCCGGGCGGCCTCCGGGGAGCCGCAGCCGGGTGGGCGGTCAGGCCGACGTGGTCGGGGCGCCGGGGCGGTCCTCCTGGCGCGCGATGGTCACCGACCGCTGCGGGAACTGCGGGAACTGCGCCACGGGCATCGCGGAGGAGTCGACGGCGCCGGGGCGGAGCGACGTGGCGGGGAGGAACACGACGCGGCAGCGTCGGCCCAGCCAGGTCGCCCGCCGCGCCCGGTGGAGCTGCTGCCACTGCCCGTAGGTCCGCGGCCACTGGTCCGCCGTGCCGCTCCGGTGGGAGGCGAGCGCGGCGGGTCACGGTGCCAGGGCGCCTCCGGGGGCGAGGGCGAGCTCGGCGAAGCGCTCCGCGATGAGGCGGTGGGCCTCCGGGGAGGGGTGGAGGCCGTCGGGGAGCGGGTGGGCGTCGTGGTCGGGCTCGCCGTAGAGGGCCAGGCCGTCCAGGTGGTGCAGGTGCTGGTCGCCGTCGGCCCGGCGTTCGGCGACGATGCGGGCCAGTTCGGCGCGGATGACGGTGAGGGTGAGCCGGCCGGCGGCCACCTCGGCGGGGTCGCCGGTGGCGCGGAAGCGCAGGGTGCCGCTGCTGAAGTCGGGGGCGAGCGGGCCCGGCACGGTTTCGTGGAGCGGGCAGAGCAGCGGGGAGACGACCAGCAGCGGTGTGTTCGGGTGGCCGTCCCGGACGGTGTCCAGGAAGCCGTGGACGGCCGGGGTGAAGGCGCGCAGCCGCATCAGGTCGGTGTTCACCAGGTTGATGCCGAGCTTGAGGCTGATCAGGTCCGCGGGGGTGTCGCGGATGGCGCGCGCGGTGAAGGGGTCGAGCAGGGCGCCGCCGCCGAAGCCGAGGTTGGTCAGGTCCAGGCCGGCGCCGTTGGCCACCAGGGCGGGCCAAGTGCCGGTGGGGTGGGCTGCGTTGGAGCCGTGGCTGATCGAACTGCCGTGGTGCAGCCAGTGCTTGCGGGTGCCGGTCGGGATCGGATCGATCGGGGCGTCGGTTTCGAGGGCGATCAGTTCGGTGGTCTCGGTGTGCGGGAGCCAGATCTCGACGGTCTTGTCGCGTTCCGGCAGGCCGGTGAACCGGGCGCTGCCGGACGGTCCCTCGGTCAGTTCGAAGCGGCCGGTGGCGAGGTCGACGGTGCGCAGGTTGCCGCCGGGGACGGTGCTCTGCGCGGTGAGCTTGCCGTCCACCAGGAGGTCGTGGACGCCGTCCGGGACGTTCGGGACGCCCGGGTAGGCGCGCTTGGTGGGGACGGCGTGCAGCGTGACGGTGGTGGCGCGGGTGCGGAAGGCGAGCCGGACGCCGGAGGGCTGGGACTCGGCCATCGCGAGCTGTTCGTCGGGGATCCGCCGGCGGGTGGCGGCGGGCAGGCGGTGCGGCAGCAGGCCGCGGGCGGTGCGTTCGAGGTCGAGGTGGCCGTGGAGGAGGGCCTCGGTGACGGGGGTGGTGATCGTCGTCATGGTGCTGCTCTTCGGTTCGTCGGGGCGTGCGGAGGGGTGGATCAACCGGTCGTACGGGGCCCGCCGGCGCGCAGCAGGGCGTCGAGGGAGTCGATGATCCAGTCCCAGGACCGTTGCGGGTCGACGGCGGTGTGGCTGAACCCGCCGGCCGCCTCCAGACTGATGTAGCCGTGGAAGACGCTGCCGAGCATGCGCACCGCGTGGGTCTGCTCGGGCTCGCCCAGGTCGTAGCCGCGCAGGATCGCCCTGGTCATCTGGGCGTGCCGGACGCCCGCGCTGGCGGCGGCCGTTGCGGCGTCCAGGCGCAGCCGGGTGGCGTCGTAGCGGCCGGGGTGGCGGGCCGCGTAGTCGCGGTAGGCGTCCGCGAAGGCGGCGAGGGCGTCGCGGCCCGCCCGTCCGGCGAGGGCGTCGGCGACGAGGTCGGCGAGTTCCTCCAGGGCGTACAGGGCGATCCGGGTCTTGAGGTCGTGGGAGCTCTTGACGTGGGAGTAGAGGCTGGCCGTCTGGACGCCGAAGCCGCGGGCGACCGCGGCGACGGTCACCTGGTCGAAGCCGACCTGGTCGGCGAGCTCGGCGCCCGCGACGACCAGGCGTTCGACGGTCAGCCCTGCCCTTGCCATGTGCGTTCTCCCGTACGGTCGCGTCGGCTGTCTACGGACAGTATGGGATTGCCTAAATGGATTAGGCAAATGGCGACACCCCGCTCAGCCCGCTCAGCCCGCTCAGCCCGCTCAGCCCGCTCAGCCCGCCAGGATCACCGTCTCCGCCGGCCCCGAGAAGCCCGCCTGCTGCGACGGGGTGCCCGTGGCGGCCGTCCGGCGGTGCTCCTGCGGGCTGACGCCGCGTACCCGCTTGAAGGCCGCCGAGAGGGCGAAGGCGTTGCTGTAGCCGACCTTGCGGGCCGCGAAGGCGACGGTGCACTCGGGCTCGCGCAGCAGGTCGGCGGCGACCGCCAGGCGCCAGCCCGCCAGGTACGCCATCGGGGGCTCCCCGACCAGGGCGGTGAAGCGGCGGGCCAGGCCGGCCCGGGAGACCCCGACCCGCTGGGCCAGTTCGGCGACCGTCCAGGCGGTGGCCGGGTCGTCGTGCATCATCCGCAGCACCGGGCCGACCACCTGGTCGTGCTGGGCGCGGTACCAGGCGGGGGCGCCGGAGTCGGGGGCGGCCAGCCAGGAGCGCAGCACGGAGACCACCAGGAGGTCCAGGATGCGGTCCAGGACGAGCTCCTGGCCGGGCTCGTTGCGCCCTATCTCGGCGGCCAGCAGGTGCACCAGGGTGTCGTCGGCGCCGGTGCCGGCCGGGCGGACCAGCAGTGCGGGCAGGCAGCCGAGCAGCCGCTGGCCGATCTCGTGCTCGGCCTGGTAGGTGCCGGACAGCACCACCGAGGAGGCCCGGTCGCCCTCCCGGCCCTGACCCCAGGTCCGGACGCCGAGCGACATCACCTCGGAGACGTCCACCCCGCCCTTGGTGCAGACCTGGCCCGGGCCGACGATCACGTCCACCGGGGTGTCGGGGTCGTCCGCCACGGTGTACGGCTCGGGGCCGCGCACGATCGCCACGTCCCCGGGGTGCAGCAGCAGCGGGGTGCCGCGCTCGGGCAGGATCCAGGCGTCGCCGCGGACCATCGTCACCACCGAGAGCGGGGCCCGGTCCTCGATCCGCAGCGACCACGGCGGGGTGAGGATGGAGCGCAGCAGGAACGCGCCACGGGCCTTGGGGCCGTCGAGGAGTCCCGTCAGAGTGTCCATGACGCCAAGTGTAGACGGCAGGACATCATTTGACGCTTCGTCATTTGAGAGACTCTTGAGTGATCGAGGTGGCTCGCACCGCCCGAATGCCGGATGATCTGCGCACGGGGGTACGGACCGAAACACGGCGACCGCGGTACGGCGACACCGGCTGCGAGAAGTGAGGGGCTCACGACGATGGAAACGGCACGCACACTCGTCCTGGTGGCGGCCACGGTCACCTGTGGACTGACCGCGGGACTGTTCTACGGCTACTCGTGCTCGGTCATGCCGGCACTCGCGCGGGTCGACGACCGCACGTTCATCGAGGTGATGCAGCGCGTCAACAAGGCGATCCTGAACGGCTGGTTCGTCCTCGGCTTCGTCGGCGCCCTGCTCGCCACCGCGGCGGCGGTCGCCCTGCACCTGCCCTCGGACGGGCACGACGTCCTGCCCGCGACCATCGCCGCGCTGGTGCTGTACATCGCGATGATCGGGGTCACCCGCTCGGTCAACATCCCACTGAACGACGAGCTCGAAGCCGCCGGGTCGGCCCAGCGGATCGCCGACCCGGCCGCGGTGCGCAGCCGCTTCGAGGCGCGCTGGGTGCGCTTCAACGTGCTGCGCGCCCTGCTGTCGACCGGCGCCCTGGCCTGCCTCGCCTGGGCGCTCGTCCTCAACGGGCAGAGCTGACCGGGCCCGGACCCGCTCGACGGGCGGGCCCGGCCGCGCCGCCCGCCGCCGCCACCCTCTGCCGCTGACCGGACTCAGCCGCAGAGGGTGGCGAAGCCGTACCCGCGCGCCTTGAGCGTGGAGATGATCCCCGGCAGCGCGGCCACCGTCTGGCTGCGGTCGCCGCCGCCGTCGTGCAGCAGGATCACCGAACCGGGACGGACGTTGTTCAGCACCCGCGACCTGATCGCGGCCGCGCCGGGGCGGGACCAGTCCGCCGGGTCCACCGACCAGAGCACGATCTGCTTGCCGAGCGCCGCGGCCTTCGAACGCACCGTGCCGTTGACGGCGCCGTACGGCGGGCGCAGGCAGCTCGGGGTACGGCCGGTCTGCGCGCGGATGGCCTTGTCGGTGTCGGCCACCTGCGCGTTGAACGCGGCCGCGGAGAGCCTGCTCAGGTCCGGGTGGGACCAGGAGTGGTTCTGCACGCTGTGGCCCTGCTTGGCGACCTGCGCGGTCACCGCGGGGTGGGCGGAGACGTTCTGCCCGATCTCGAAGAAGGTCGCGCGCACCCCGTACCGGCCGAGCGTCGCCAGGACCTTGGACGTGTAGGCGGGGCTGGGGCCGTCGTCGAAGGTCAGGTAGACCACCTTGCCGCCCTTGGCGCCGGCCGCCTGCGCCTCGGCGGCCGGAAGGGTGACCGCCGCTCCCGCCGCCAGGGCGACGACCAGTGCGCCGATCGCGGTCCGGATCCTGCCAACTGCCCTGCGCCTGACGGGTGGTACGGACATGCCTGCCCCCTGCGGTCGGAACTCCCGTGCACCGGCCAGTCTGCGCCCGCGGGCCCGTCCGCCGCGACCCTTCGTCGGTCGCGAGCGAACGGAATCGGCCAGTCGGGCGCCGGGTGGCGGATGCCGGGCGACAGTTGCCCGCCGGCAGACCGAAGGCCCCCGACGGGATCCGTCGGGGGCCCTGTGCGGGAGCGGCGTTCAGCGCCCGGCGCGGCCGTGCAGCACCAGGGAGCGGGTCAGGGCGAGCAGGCCGCCGGCGCAGAGCGCGGTGCGGAGCATGTTGACCGGGACCCAGGTGTCCGCGAACTTGGCCCGCACGGCGGCGAGGTCGTGGATCTGCGCCGCGTCGCCGGCCGCCGCCAGCTCGTTGTTGAGCGGGATGTTGACGCCCATGGTGACGATCAGCGCCACCACGTACAGCAGCGTCGCGGCCGCCGCCCAGAGCGCCGCCTGCCGCCGGCCGGCCTTGTGCTGGAGCCAGGCGGCGATGCCGGTGGCGAGGAAGGCGCCGATGAAGACCAGGCCGAACAGCCCGTTCCCGTCGATCGACTTGTTGATGTGCTGCATCGCCGTCACGTAGGTGCCGTCGTCGCCCTCCGCGAGGCCCGGCATCACCGAGACGTCGAAGGCGAAGAACAGTCCGGCCATCAGGCCCATCGCGATGGTGGCGCCCACCAGGAGCGGGCCGGCGGCCTTGCTCCGGGTGCCGGGCACGGCCGGGGCCGTGCCGCCCGGCGCGAGGCCGGTGAAGGACTGTGCGACGGTGTAGGAAGCAGGGGTCGCGGTCTGGTTCGAGCGCATGGGTATTCCTTCGGTCTCCCCGGTCCCCGCCCAGTGCGGGGACTCTCCCGGCGTCCGGGCCGCCGGCCTCCTCACCGCTCCCGGCCGCGGCCGGGGGCTGGTCAGGTGGCCGGTGCGGCCCGGCACCGACGATCTACTGAACTGCCGTACGGACGGCAGGTGTTGCCCTTCCGGATGGTCACGCGTTCCACACGCCGGAGGCGGCGGCCTCGCGGGCGTAGTCGGCGAAGTCCCGCGGCTCACGCCCCAGCGCCCGCCGCACACCGTCGCCCAGCGAGGCGTTGCGGCCGTCCAGGATCACCGAGAACAGCTCCGCGAAGTCCGCCGGCAGCCCCGCCGCCTCCAGCACCCCCCGGTACGCCTCCCGCGAAACCGCCTCGAACCGCACCTCACGCCCCGTCGCCCCCGACAACTCCACCGCCACGTCCGCGAACGACAGCAGCCGCGGCCCCGTCACCTCGTACACCTCCCCCGCGTGCCCCGCCTCCGTCAACGCCGCCACCGCCACGTCCGCGATGTCCTCCACGTCCACGAACGGCTCCACCGCCCCACCCACCGGCAACGCCAACACCCCCTCCAGCACCGGCTCCAGGAAGAACGACTCGCTGAAGTTCTGGTCGAACCACGCGCACCGCACCACCGTCCACGCGGCCCCCGACTCCATCACCGCCTTCTCCCCCGCCTCCGCCGCCTCCTCACCACGCCCCGACAGCAGCACCAACCG
>NZ_JBSHAP010000058.1:0-55383 GCF_053611565.1 Kitasatospora sp. NPDC054795 | reverse complement strand
TGCCCCCGCCCGCCGGGGGGGCCCCCGGCGGCGCGTGCCCGGCGCCCGGCCCTTGCTGTGCGGCCCGGGTCCCCCGGGTGTTCACCGGCGGGGTCACCCGTCGGTCCGGGGGTGTCTACTGCTTGAGCTCCGCGTACGCCTCCGCGCTGCTGTCCTTCAGGAACTGCCAGCAGCGGGCCTCCTCCTCGGTCTCCTTGATCGCGCCGGCCGCCCGGGCGAGCGCCGCCAGGCAGCGCAGGAAGCCGCGGTTGCCGCGGTGCTCCCACGGCACCGGGCCGTGGCCCTTCCACCCGTTGCGCCGCAGCGCGTCCAGGCCACGGTGGTAGCCGGTACGGGCGTAGGCGTACGACTCGACGTACCGGCCGGCCGCGTAGGCGTCGTCGGCGAGCATGGCCCAGGCCAGGCAGAAGACCGGGAACTCGGCCGCCACCTGGGTGGGGGAGGCCGACTCCTCCGCCAGCATCCGGTAGGGCCGCTCCTCCTCCGGGAGGAGAGTGGGTTCGGGACCGTCGAGTAGGTTCCTGTGAATCGCCATGCCCTGAAGTCTGCCACCCGAGACGCAGGGGTCAACCGCCGTCCCCGGCGGGCGCCCGTCCCGCGACGCCGAAGTCACATACGAGGCGTGTGGACATTCACCCGTTCGCCTGCCACTGTGAAGATCATGTCCGCAGCCCGATCCGTCGGCCGGCGCACCGCACCGCCCCGGAAGGGCGGTCGTCGACGCCGCAAGCCGCGACGCGGACCCGGTCCTGGCATGCTCACGGCATTCGTGGTCTCCGCAGTGGTCCTGGGGGCCGCGGCGATCATGCTGTACCGCCCAGCGGGAACCCCGGCCGCCGCCCCGACCGCCCAGGCGAGGGTCGCCCCGCCGGGCGAGCAGGCCACCACGGCGGCACCGACGGCGGAGCAGGCGCCGCCCCCGGCTCCCGCCCCGGCCGACACCCCGCCGCCCGCCCCCGCCGCGCCGGACCCCGGCCCCACCAAGGGCACGGGCACCTTCACCGCCGCCCCGGCCACCGCCAAGCCGGTCGGACGGGGCAACGTGCGCCGCTACCGGGTCGAGGTCGAGGACGGCATCGGCATCGACGCCCCGACCGCCGCCACACAGATCCACGCCATCCTCGGCGACAGAAGAGGCTGGACCAACGACCGCAAGAACGGCTTCCAGCTGGTCGCCGACGGCCCGTACGACTTCGCCGTGAAGATCGCCTCGCCGGCCACCGTGGACCGGATCTGCGGCGCCTCCGGGCTGGACACCCACGGCGAGGTCAACTGCAACGTCGGCAACCAGGTGCTCGTCAACTCCAAGCGCTGGAACACCGGTTCACCGCAGTTCAGCGGACCGCTGGAGGAGTACCGGGCGCTGATCGTCAACCACGAGGTGGGCCACCGGATCGGCCACGGGCACGAGGGCTGCCCGGGCGAGGGCAAGCCCGCCCCCGCGATGATGCAGCAGATCTACGGCCTCAAGGGCTGCACGCCCAACGCCTGGCCGTACTCGGCACAGGGCACGTACGTGGGCGGGCCGTCCGTCCCGTAGAACCGCGGCGGCGGGGGCGGGTCCTGGCAGCCGTCCTAACAGAGCACCGGCAGGTACTCCCGCAGGTCGCTGCGCTCCCCCGAGGCGGACACCTCGGCCGCCTCCACCGCCGCCGCCCAGTCGGCCCGGCCGGTGGCCAGCCGGATCCAGGTCAGCGGATCGGTCTCCACCACGTTGGGCGGGGTGCCCCGGGTGTGCTTCGGCCCCGGCACCGCCTGGACGACCGCGAACGGCGGGACGCGCAGCTCGACGGCGCCGCCGGGCACCTGCCCGGCGAGGGCGTCGGCCAGCATCCGGGAGACCGTGGCGAGGGCCTCGCGGTCGTGCGGGAAGGCGCCCAGGCCGAGCGCGTCGGCCAGGTCGTCGGCGTGCACCACGGCCTCGATCAGCCGGGTCACCAGGTAGTCGCTCAGGAGCATCGGATGACCGCTCAGGAAGGTCACCCGCCGCTCCGGTTCCGCCGCGGCCCGGCGTTCGAGCACGGCCAGCACAGCGTCGAGCGACCGGTCGAACTCGGCGGCCACCTCCTTGGGCGGGCCGGCGAACCCGGCCGCCGTGTGCTCCGTGGTCGCGGCGTCGACGAAGCCGGCCATCGTCCCGGCCAGCGCCGCGTAGTCGGCCAGCGGGAGCACCGGCCCGTCCACCTCCGGCAGGTCCAGCACGACGGACAGCTGGCTCAGCGCCAGGCTCAGGTGGGTCACCAGCTCCCGCACCCTCCAGGCGCCGAGCCGGGTCGGCCGTTCCAGATCGGACTCCGTCAGCTGGTGCACGACCACGCGCACCGCCTCGCTCTGCGCCGTCAACGCGGCGCTCACCTTCTGCGGCTGATACGTACGGGACTTGGCAGGCATGGGCGTCAACATACGCCGAGGGGCGGGTGGTTCACCAGAGAACCACCCGCCCCTCGTCGACCGCGCGTCAGGCCAGCAGGGCCTCGATGACACCGGTGCGGGCGTCCTTCAGCTCGGCCAGCGAGACGCTGAACTGGCCCTGGACGTCCAGGCTTTCGCCGTCCACGACACCGATCCGGGTGGCCGGCAGGCCGCGCGCGGTGCACATGTCGTTGAACCGGAGCTCCTCGCTGCGCGGCACCGCCACGACGGCGCGGCCGGCCGACTCCGAGAACAGCAGGACGAACGGGTCCTGGCCCTCGGGCAGAACGATCCGCGCGCCGTGGCCGCCCTTGAGGCAGCTCTCCACCAGCGCCTGGCCGAGACCGCCGTCGGACAGGTCGTGCGCGGCGTCGATCATGCCGTCGCGCGAGGCGGCGATCAGGATCTCGCCGAGCAGCCGCTCGCGCTCCAGGTCCACCGCGGGCGGCAGGCCGCCGAGGTGGTCGTGGACGGCCTGCGACCAGGCCGAGCCGCCGAGCTCGTCCGCCGTGTCGCCGAGCAGGTAGAGCAGCTGCCCCTCCTCGGCGAAGGCCAGCGGGGTGCGCCGGGTGACGTCGTCGATGACGCCGAGCACCGCGACCACCGGGGTCGGGTGGATGGCGACCTCGCCGGTCTGGTTGTACAGCGAGACGTTCCCGCCGGTGACCGGGGTGCCGAGCACCAGGCAGGCGTCGGCCAGGCCGCGGGTGGCCTCGGCGAACTGCCACATCACGTCCGGGTCCTCGGGGGAGCCGAAGTTGAGGCAGTCGGAGACGGCGAGCGGCTTGGCACCGCCGGCCGCGACGTTGCGGTACGCCTCGGCCAGGGCCAGCTGGGCACCGGTGTACGGGTCCAGCTTGGCGAAGCGGCCGTTGCCGTCGGTGGCGACCGAGACGCCGAGGTTGGTCTCGTCGTCGATCCGGATCATGCCCGAGTCCTCGCCGTGCGAGAGCACGGTGTTGCCGAGCACGTAGCGGTCGTACTGGTCGGTGATCCAGGACTTGGAGGCCTGGTTCGGGTGGCTCGCGACCTTCAGCAGGTCGGCCTTGAGGCCCTCGCCGGTGGTCGGGCGGGCCAGCCGCTCGGCGGTCGGGGCGTCGGCCTGCAGCGCGTCCTGCCAGCTCGGGCGGGCGTACGGGCGCTCGTAGGTCGGGCCCTCGTGGGCGACGGTGCGCGGCGGGACGTCCACCACGAGCTCGCCGTGCCAGAAGATCTCCAGGCGCTCGCCGTCGGTCACCTCACCGATGACGTTGGCGATGACGTCCCACTTCTCGCAGATCTCCAGGAAGCGGTCGACCTTGTCGGGCTCCACGATCGCGCACATGCGCTCCTGCGACTCGCTCATGAGGATCTCCTCCGGCGAGAGCGTGTGGTCGCGCAGGTGCACGGTATCGAGCTCGATCCGCATGCCGCCGGAGCCGGCCGAGGCCAGCTCGCTGGTGGCGCAGGACAGGCCGGCGCCGCCGAGGTCCTGGATGCCCTTGACGAGCTTCTCCCGGAAGATCTCCAGGGTGCACTCGATCAGGAGCTTCTCCTGGAACGGGTCGCCGACCTGGACGGCCGGGCGCTTGGCCGGCTTGCTGTCGTCGAAGGTCTCGGAGGCGAGCACCGAGACACCGCCGATGCCGTCGCCGCCGGTGCGGGCGCCGTACAGGATGACCTTGTTGCCGGCGCCGGAGGCCTGCGCGAGGTGGATGTCCTCGTGCTTCATGACGCCCACGCACAGCGCGTTGACCAGCGGGTTGCCCTGGTAGCAGGAGTCGAAGACGACCTCGCCGCCGATGTTCGGCAGGCCCAGGCAGTTGCCGTAGCCGCCGATGCCCGCGACGATCCCGGGCAGCACGCGCCGGGTGTCCGGGTGGTCGGCCGCACCGAAGCGCAGCGGGTCCATCACGGCGACCGGGCGGGCGCCCATCGCCAGGATGTCGCGCACGATGCCGCCGATGCCGGTGGCCGCGCCCTGGTAGGGCTCGATGTACGACGGGTGGTTGTGCGACTCGACCTTGAAGGTGACCGCGTACCCCTGGCCGACGTCGACGACGCCGGCGTTCTCGCCGATGCCGACGAGCATCGCGTCCGAATCCGGCTTCTTCTCGCCGAACTGCTTCAGGTGGACCTTGCTGCTCTTGTACGAACAGTGCTCCGACCACATGACCGAGTACATGGCGAGTTCGGCGCCGGTCGGGCGGCGGCCGAGGATCTCCCGGATGCGCGCGTACTCGTCCTCCTTGAGGCCGAGCTCGGCCCAGGGCTGGGCGGCGTCCGGGGTCTGCTCGGCGTTCTTGACGGTGTCGAGGCTCATCAGGCGTTCACCAGCTGCTTCAGGACGGAAGTGAAGAAGCCCAGGCCCTCGGTGGTCGGGCCGGTGAGCGGCTCCACGGCGTGCTCCGGGTGCGGCATCAGGCCGACGACATTGCCGGCGGCGTTGGTGATGCCGGCGATGTCGCGGTACGAACCGTTCGGGTTGACGTCCAGGTAACGGGCGACGACCCGGCCCTCCGCCTCCAGTTCGTCCAGCACCCGCTCCTCGGCGACGAAGCGGCCCTCGCCGTTCTTCAGCGGGACGACGATTTCCTGGCCGACCGAGTAATCCCGGGTCCAGGCGGTGCCGGCGTTCTCGATGCTCAGCTTCTGGTCGCGGCAGATGAAGTGCAGCGAGTCGTTCCGGGTGAGCGCCCCGGGCAGCAGGTGCGATTCGCAGAGCACCTGGAAGCCGTTGCAGATACCGAGCACCGGCATTCCGAGCTTCGCCTGCTCAATGACGGTCTCCATCACCGGCGAGAAGCGGGAGATCGCACCGCAGCGCAGATAGTCGCCGTAACTGAATCCGCCGGGCAGGACGACGGCGTCGACCTGGTGGAGATCCTTGTCACGGTGCCACAGGGCGACCGGCTCGGCGCCGGCGAGGCGGACCGCCCGCTGGGCGTCGCGGTCGTCGAGGGAGCCGGGGAAAGTGACGACGCCGACGCGGGTGGTCACTTGCCCTCCTCCTCGACCCGGACGGTGAAGTCCTCGATCACGGTGTTGGCGAGAAAGGTCTCGGCGGCTTCGCGGATACGGGCGAGCGCCGCGTCGTCGACCGGGCCCTCCACATCCAGCTCGAAACGCTTGCCCTGGCGGACGTCGGCGATCCCGGTGAATCCGAGGCGGGGCAGTGCACGCTGCACCGCCTGTCCCTGGGGGTCGAGGATCTCCGGCTTGAGCATGACGTCGACTACGACGCGTGCCACTGGCACTCCCGGTGGTGTCTTCGGTGAGGCGGGGGAACTCCAGACTACCGGTGGTTTCGGGCAGGATTGCTGGCCGGGGATAGCGACGCGCGTAGACCCGAGACCCTTACGCCACAAGGGATCCGGACCCCTCACCCGCCGACCGGGCCGACCGGTTTCCGTGGATTCGGCACTCGGAACGGCCCCGCCCGGAGAACACCCGAATACGGCACTTGGGGACAGAACCGCCCGTCCCGCACATCGGTATCCAGGAGTCCCGCGAAGAGACGTGAATATCCGGAAAAGAATGCCGGACTCTTCGATTTCTGCCCCCTTCGGGTGCAGAATAGGGCCACCTGTCGCGGCAAGTGCTGCGTATCAGGCGAGCCGTCCGGCCCGCCCGTACGCGCTTGCGCGAGTTGGTGCACATCAGGCCCCGGTACCCCCTCGGACCGGCGGCCGAATTGCCCGAGAGGATTGACACCCATGGCACAGCGTGTAGTTGTCACGCTCTCCGACGACCTGGACGGCGGCTCCGCCGCGGAAACCGTCCACTTCGGCGTCGACGGGAAGTCGTACGAGATCGACCTGTCCGTGGACAACGCGGAAAAGCTGCGGGAGGCCCTCGCTCCGTTCGTAGCCGCCGGCCGCCGCCAGAGCCGCACCGGAAAGTCCTTCCGCCGCACCGCCCTCACCCCGGACCCGGCCGCCGTCCGCGCCTGGGCCCTGTCCCGCGGGATGGAACTGCCGGCCCGCGGCCGCATCCCCAAGCACGTGTACGAGGCGTTCGCCGAGGCGAACTGAGCCTCGCGGGAGTCCGCTCCCCGGTCGCCCCGCCCGCCCTGGCCGAAAGGGTGGGGCGACCACCCCGAACGATGCTGTAGAGTATTCCTCGTCGCCGCAACGGAGAGATCCGAAGAGGCGGCGGGTGCCCCACCAGGCACCATGCGGACGTGGCTCAGTTGGTAGAGCATCACCTTGCCAAGGTGAGGGTCGCGAGTTCGAATCTCGTCGTCCGCTCGCAGTGCGCGAGCACAGCACAACTCAATAGTTTGACCTGCGGACGTGGCTCAGTTGGTAGAGCATCACCTTGCCAAGGTGAGGGTCGCGAGTTCGAATCTCGTCGTCCGCTCCGATACGAAGGGCCCCCTCGTTTGAGGGGGCCCTTCGGCATTCCTCCCCGCACTCCCCGCACTCCCCGCACGACGGTGCCCCGGGCGCCGGCGATATCGGCCATGACATTTGTCATCGCCGACCCGTGGATCCCCACCGCGATGTCATGACGGCCCGCACTGCCCGCGCGGCCCGGTCGGCGGAAGGCTTGGGGCATGGAGACGAGCCGGGCCCCCCGCCCCAGCGAAGACGTGATTGAGGTCACCGACCTGCACCGCCACTACGGCGGCGGCACCACCGGGTACCACGCCGTGCGAGGCGTCGACCTGACCGTCCGCCGCGGCGAGCTGTTCGCCCTGCTCGGCACCAACGGGGCCGGCAAGACCTCCACCATGGAGGTCATCGAGGGCCTGGCCGCGCCCACCGGCGGCACCGTCCGGGTGCTCGGCCTGGACCCCCACAAGGAGCGCGCCGCCGTCCGCCCGCGGATCGGCATCATGCTCCAGGAGGGCGGCTTCCCCGGCGAGCTCACCGCCGCCGAGACCGGCCGCGTCTGGGCCGGGATGACCAGCGGCGCCCGCCCGGTGGCGGAGGCGCTGGAGCTGGTCGGCCTCGGCCACCGGGCGAACGTCCGGGTCAAGCAGCTGTCCGGCGGCGAGAAGCGCCGGCTGGACCTCGCGATGGCCCTGCTCGGCCGCCCCGAGGTGCTCTTCCTGGACGAGCCCAGCACCGGTCTCGACCCCGAGGCGCGCGCCGCCGTCTGGCAGCTGGTCCGCGAGCTGCGCGCCCAGGGCACCACGGTGCTGCTCACCACCCACTACCTGGAGGAGGCCGAGGAGCTCGCCGACCGGCTGGCCATCATGCACAGCGGCCGGGTCGTCACCTCGGGCACCGTCGCCGAGGTGATCGCCGACCGGCCCGCCCGGATCGGCTTCGAGCTTCCCGAGTTCACCGGCGCCGCACTGCCCGTCCTGGCCGGGGCCGAACTCGCGCTCGACGGCCGCAAGGTCACCGTGCAGACCCTCGCGCTCCAGGACACCCTCACCGACCTGCTCGGCTGGGCCCGGCACCACGGGATCGCTCTCGGCGCCCTGGACGCCCGCAGCGCCTCGCTGGAGGAGGCCTTCCTCGCGATCGCCTCCGAGGCCGCCCACCAGAACCCCCCGCAGGCGCCCGCCGCCGACCGCCCCGCCCGCCGCCGCCTGATCGGATCCGCCCGATGACCACCACCGTCGCCACCGTCGCCACCGGTCCGCAGAGCACCGCCGCCCGTCGGCTGCTCGCCCTCGGCCGGGCCGAGGCCACCCTGCTGCTGCGCAACCGCACGGCCCTGTTCACCGCCCTGGCGCTGCCGCTGTTCCTGGTCTTCACCCTGAAGGGCGTGCTCTCCCAGCAGGCCGAGTCCAACCCCGGACTGGACGTCGACTCGCTGCTGGTCTACGGCTCGGTCGGGATGATCCTGGCCTTCGTCGTGTACTACAACCTGACCGCCGCGTACGTCGGGCGGCGCGGCGAGCTGGTCCTCAAGCGGCTGCGCACCGGCGAGGCCCGGGACGTCGAGATCCTGCTCGGCACGGCCGTCCCCTCGGTCGCGCTCGGCCTGATGATGGCCGCCCTGATCGGGATCGGCGGCAGCCTCGGCCTCCACCTGGCCGTGCCGGTCAACCCGGTGCTGATGCTGGTCGGCCTGCTCCTGGCGCTGGCCACCATGATCGCCCTGGCCGCGCTGTCCAGCGCCTTCACCAGGACCGTGGAGAGCGCGGGCATCACCACCCTGCCGATCATGCTGGTGATGCAGCTCGGCTCCGGGCTGTTCATCCCGCTGGAGGTCATGCCCAAGCAGCTGGCCGACATCTGCCGCCTGCTGCCGACCACCCCGGCCTTCCAGCTGATCCGCGTCGGCTGGTTCGGCACCGACGGCTCGGCCGCCGCGACCGGCTTCGCCGGCTCCTGGGGCGCCGCCGGCTCGCACCTGGTCACCGGGGCGATCTGGCTGGGCCTGGCGGTCTGGGGCGCGGTGCGCTACTTCCGCTGGGAACCGCGCCGCTGAGCATCGAGCAGTAATCCGAAGGAACGCCCCCGGTACGGCCTCTGATATGAAGGCAGCAAGCAGGATCGTGGTCGAACTGGGGGCGGAAGAATTGAGAATGCGGTCGCCGCATCGGCACTGGAGCAGCCTGAGCAAACCCCAGCGCACCGAGCTGTACCTGCGCTGGTCGCTCTACCTGATGGCGCTGTTCGTCCTCCCCGGCGTCCTGCTCGGCGCCGGGAGCGCCGTCGGCCAGCCCGGGAACATCCCGGTGATCCGGATCTCCGTGCTGATCGGGCTCGCCACCACCCTGGTCCTGCTGCGGACCTACCGCGTCGCGATGGACCACTACCTCGGCCGCCCCACCGACCCCCGGCTCTGGCTCGCCCTCTCGGTCGGCCTCGCGGTGGCGGGCTCCTGGACCGTCCTGCTGTTCGGCCCCGCCGACGGCGGACCGGAAAGCCCGGGCGGCCTCCCCTTCACCCTGTTCGTCACCAGCAGCCTGCTGCTGTTCGCCCACGGCCCGGTGTGCGTGGCGCTGGCTCCCCGCCGGGCCGCCGTCGTCGGGCTGGGCATGCTGCTGGCCGTCTTCCCGGCCGCGGTACTCGCCGGGATCGACCCCGCCGGCACCGCCGGCTACCTGACCGGACTGATCCTCGGGATGGCCTTCCTCGGCCCCAGCTGCCGCAGCTTCGCCTGGCTGACCTCGATCGTCTGGGAGCTGGACGCCGCCCGCGAGGCCCAGTCCCGGCTGGCCGTCGCCGAGGAGCGGCTGCGCTTCTCCCGCGACCTCCACGACGTGATGGGCCGCAACCTCACCACCATCGCGCTGAAGAGCGAGCTCGCCGTCCAGCTCGCCCGCCGGGGGCGCGAGGAGGCCGCCGACCAGATGGCCGAGGTGCAGAAGATCGCCCAGGAGTCGCAGCGCGAGGTCCGGGACGTCATCCGCGGCTACCGCACCGCCGACCTGCACGCCGAGGCGATCGGTGCCCGGGCGGTGCTGCGCTCGGCCGACGTCTCCTGCGAGATCGACCTCGGCGAGCAGGCCGACCGGCTGCCGGGCCCGGTCCAGTCGGTGTTCGGCTGGGTGATCCGCGAGGCCACCACCAACGTGCTGCGGCACAGCGAGGCCGGCCGCTGCCTGATCCGGCTGCGGACCGAGGACGGACGGGCCGTACTGGAACTGGAGAATGACGGGGTGCCCGATATCCCGTTCCCCTCCCAGGGCAGCGGCACCGGGCTGCGCGGACTGCGCGAGCGGCTCGCCGCCCACGACGGCGAACTGACCGTGTCGACCGCCGAGGCGGGCGTCTTCCGGATGCTCGCCACCGTCCCGCTCCCCCGCTGAGGAAGAAAGACCGCCCGATGACCGAGAACGCCGCGCCCGTCCGCGTCCTGCTCGCCGACGACGAGCACCTGATCCGGGGAGCGCTGGCCGCGCTGCTCTCGCTGGAGGACGACATCGAGGTGGTCGCCCAGGCCGGCTCCGGCACCGAGGCGCTGGCGATGGCGCTGGCCCACCGCCCGGACGTCGCGGTGCTGGACCTCCAGATGCCGGGCAAGGACGGCATCGAGGTGGCCACCCAGCTGCGGCTGGCGCTGCCGGACTGCCGCTGCATGATCGTCACCGGCCACGGCCGCCCCGGCTACCTGAAGCGGGCGCTGGAGGTCGGGGTGCGCGGCTTCCTGCCGAAGACCGTCTCGGCGGCGGACCTGGCCGGCATCATCCGCACCGTGCGCTCCGGCGGCCGGTACGTGGACCCGGAGCTGGCGGCGGACGCGATCAGCGCCGGCGAGACCCCGCTGACCCCGCGCGAGACGGACGTCCTGGAGCTGGCCGCCGACGGCACCCCGATCGCCGAGATCGCCGAACGGGCCTCGCTCTCCCAGGGCACCGTGCGCAACTACCTGTCGTCGGCGGCCACCAAGCTGGGCGCGGAGAACCGCCACGCGGCGGTGCGGATCGCCCGCGAGCACGGCTGGATCTGAGGCCGTACCCGCGGGCGGTCGAGCGGGTCAGGCCCAGGTGGTCCCGGTCAGCCGCTCGTACACGTCGATGTACTTGGCGCGGGTCAGCTCGACGATCTCGGCCGGCAGCGCCGGCGGCGGCTGCTCGCTGTAGCGGTCCCAGCCGGAGTCCGGGGAGACCAGCCAGTCGCGGATCAGCTGCTTGTCGAAGGACGACTGCGAGCGGCCCGCCTGGTACTCGTCGGCCGGCCAGTAGCGGGAGGAGTCCGGGGTGAGCACCTCGTCGCCGATCACCAGCTCGCCGTCCAGCAGGCCGAACTCGAACTTGGTGTCGGCCAGGATGATGCCGCGCTCGCGGGCGATGTCCCGGGCCCGGGCGTAGACGTCCAGGGTGGTGCGGCGCAAATGCGAGGCGAGTTCGGCGCCGATCCGGCGGGCGGTCTCCTCGTAGGAGACGTTCTCGTCGTGCTCGCCGACCTCGGCCTTGAGCGCGGGGGTGTAGATCGGGGCGGGCAGCTCGGAGCTGTTCTCCAGGCCCTCGGGCAGCGCGATGCCGCAGACCGTGCGGCTCTCCTGGTACTCGGCCAGGCCGGAGCCGGCCAGGTAGCCGCGGGCGACCGCCTCGACCGGGATCATCTCCAGGCTGCGGCAGACCAGCGTGCGGCCCTTCCAGTCGGCCGGGGCGCCGGCCGGGACCTCGGTGGAGATCACGTGGTTGGGAACGATGTCGGCGATCCGCTCGAACCACCACAGCGACAGCTGGGTGAGGATGCGGCCCTTGTCCGGGATCTCGTTCGGCAGCACCCAGTCGTGGGCGGACGTCCGGTCGCTGGCCACCATGACCAGCTCGCCCGAACCGGTGCGGTAGAGGTCGCGCACCTTGCCGGTGTGCAGGTGGACCAGGCCGGGTACCTGGACCGGCTCGGGCTTGGTGACAAATCCGCTCAAGGTGTTCAGTCCTCAGGGGTCGTTCACGGGCGGGGGCACCGCGAAAGGGGAGGTCACTGCCCCCGCAGTCTTTCACGCCCGCCGGAACGCCGGTTCTCCGGCCACCGCGCGCCGGTTCTCGGCTGCCGCGCGCCGGTTCTCGGCCACCGTGGTCAGTGCAGCTGGTTCTTGCAGACCCGGTCCAGCAGGTTGGCGGTGGCCCGCTGGATGCGCTCGTCGGTCAGGCCCGGGCGCCCCAGCGCGGGCGACCAGGCGAAGGTGCCGGCCGCGAAGACGTACGCGCCGCTGGGCGCGCGGTACAGCGAGGTCTCCTGGTAGCGGGTGCGGCCGGCCGGGTCCTGGTACGGCGAGTGCGCCAGCAGCACCCGCTCGACGTGCTCGGGCAGCGCCACCTTGGGGTAGTAGCGGTCGGCCTCGCCGGCGACCAGCCCGGGCAGCTCGTCGCCCTCCTGGAGGCCGGTGCCGTCCCAGAGCCAGTGCGCGGTGTGCCGGGCGACCAGCGGGACGGGCGCGGCGACCCGCCCCGAGTACTGCACCCCGAGCAGGTGCTGCTCGGGCTCCCCGGCGTCCCGCCACAGCGCGCTGGCCGCGCCGGGCGCCCCAACGGCCGGGCTGCCGGCGCCGACCTTCTGCCGCTTGCGGCAGTTGAGCAGCCGGTTGGGCTCGCCGGAGGCGGCGGCGGTCAGCTCGACCCGCCAGTACATGGTGTTGGCGGAGAGGAACACCAGCGAGGTGCCGCCGTCCCTGGCCCGCTCGGCGGCCCGGCGCATCGGCTCGGACCAGTACTCGTCGTGGCCGGGGAAGACCAGCGCCCGGTGCCGGGACGGGGCCACCAGGCCGGCGTGCAGGTCGGTGGCGGTGGCGTAGGAGAGGTCGTAGCCGAAGCGCTCGGCCCAGCGGATGAAGTCGTACGCGTGGCCGACGTGCAGCGGCAGTCCGGCGGTGGCGTGCGGGCGGTCGAAGGAGACGGTGACGGCCGCCTCCGGCTCGCCGACCAGGCCGCCCCGGCCGTCCCAGGCGTGGTAGAGGCTGGCGCCGGTCCGGCCGTCCTCGGGAAACAGGTTGTACGCCTGCCAGGTCACGTCCGGGAGCACCAGGAGCAGTTCGGCGGTGCGCGCCCGGTCCTCGAAGTCCCGGACGGTGAAGGGGATGTGACTGCGGTGCAGCATGTCCGCGGTGGTCAGCACGGCGACGTAGGCGCCGGGCTTCCAGTGCGCCGGGATCTGTTGCCGCCAGGAGTGCCACCAGTGGTGGCAGGAGACCGTCCGGTCGACCACCAGCGGGGCGGGCTGGGCGAGGCCGGCGATCAGCGGGCTGGAGGTCATGTGGCGGGCGCCGTCGCCGCCGTAGTGGCCGATCCGGAAGATGTTCACGGTGAACTCGCGGGGCGGGTTGACGGTAACCCGGAAGTCCACCGAGCCGCCGGGGCGGACCACCCCGGCCGAGGCGAAGCCCTTGATCTGCTGGTCCACGTCGTTGGCGCCCTGCGGGGTTCCGACGGACGGCTTCCTGCGGACTCCGGCCGTCAGCGACTGCTGGCCCGGCGCGCCCACCGAGACGTACCAGGGCACGGCGCCCTCCGCCCCGGCCAGGTACTGGTCCGGGCTGCGCAGCCAGGGCAGCGGGCCCTGGCCGAAGGGGTCGGAGACGCTGTAGGCGTGCGTCCCCGACTCCCAGCGGCGGTTGAGTTCGGTCCCCACGCGCCCCTCCCAGGTGCACTTCCGCCCGGTTGGCACGTGCCCCCCGGATGTGCGTGCGGTCTAATACACCACAGACTGCTCTCGCAGCGTCACCCTCCGGTAGCGATTGGTGCGGGGAATCTCGCGCGCCTCCCGGGAGAGGCCTCCGGCCTGCGAAGACGCCCGGTGGCCGGCCCTTTTGGGGGCGCGTGCTGTGGCGCCGAGCGCCCTCCTGTGACTCCCGGGACGTCAGAGGCGCACGGGTTTCTCAAGACGGACGTCGGCGGCGTCCAGCCAGGCACGCAGCGGACCGTCCTGGCCCTGCTCGACGGCCTGGGCGACCGGACCGGCCAGGTCGGTGCGGCGCACCCCGCCGAGCAGCAGCACCGGGCCGTCCAGCCAGTCCAGGCCGGGGGCGCCGCCGGCGGTGTCCACGGCGGCGCAGCAGACCATCGCGGTGACGCGGTCGACCAGCAGGTCGCGGCCGCTGCGGACGGGTTCGAGCAGCGGGGCCGGGGCGGTGGTGCGGGCCGGCTGGGCGGCGAGCGCGGCGGCCAGCAGCTCTCCGTCGCCCTCGGCGAGCCGGCCCAGCAGCCGGGTGAGGGTCGGGGCGCCGGGGCGGGACTGCGGGGCGAGCCGGTCCAGGGCCGTCTGCAGGATGGCGGCGCCCGCCCGCCAGCCGGCGTCCACCACCTCGGCCGGGTAGTCGGCCCACTCCAGCTCGCGCCAGGCGCCGGCCGCCGGGCGGCCGAAGAACAGGTCGGCGGCGAGCCGGGAGACCGCCCGGTCGACGGTGCCGGGCTCCTCCAGCAGGTCGCAGGCCGGGCGGTCGCCGAGCCGGCTGCCGTAGCCGTCGGCCAGCCGGTCGCGCCGGGACAGCTCGGTGAGTGCGGCGACCACGCCGGCGTTGAGGTGGGCCGGGTGGCGGCCGAGCCGCCAGGCGGGCAGCGCGACCCGGGTGAGCAGCCGGTCCCAGCCCGCGTAGGCCAGGCCGACCTGCTCCTGGGCAGCGATCCGCAGCCCGTAGTCGACCGTCCTGGCCTGCTCGGAGGCCCAGCTCGCGACCGAGCGCTCCAGCTCGGCGGAGTGGCCCCGGCAGGCGCCGAGCAGGCGGCGCACGACCCTGCGGACGATCCGGTCGGCGAGCGCGGCCGGACCGCGCCGGGGCGGCCGGGGCGGGGCGGCCAGGGTGGCGCCGCCGAGACCGGGGGCCGCGCCGGCCCCGGAGTCCAGACAGGCGTCCAGGCTGCGCAGGAAGCGCCGGGCGGCGGCGATCTCCGGGTCGGCGGAGGCGGCGGTGCCGGCCACCACGGGGGCGAGCAGGGCGCGCAGTTCGCCGGCCCGCATCCACCACAGGAAGGGCGAGCCGATCACCAGGACGGGGGCGGGCGCCCCGGGCTCGGGCCGGGCCGAAGCCGTCCGCCGGCTCCGCGGGACGTCCTCCAGCCAGCTGTCGCAGTCCGGGGTGAGGGCCACGGCGGAGGGCGCGGGCACCTCCAGCCGGTCCGCCAGCTCGCCGATCAACCGGTACAGCTCGGGGGCCTCGGCGCGCTCCAGCGGGACGGCCGGGGTACGCGGCGGGACGGTCCGGTGCAGGGCCCGGGCGGTCAGCCCGGCCACCGCCAGGGTCAGCGCGGCGACCGCGCAGACCGCCCAGCGGGCGGCGTCCCAGCCCGCGGCGTCGGCGGCCCCGGGCGCGCCGATCCGGCCGGTGAACCGGCCGGCGAGCAGGACCACCGCCACGGCGGCGGGCAGGGCGGCGGCGGCCCGGGCGAGGCCTCGGATCCGCAGCACCACCTGGGCGTGAGCGCGCGCGATGTCGATTGCGGCCATACGGTGCGGCACCCCCTTCGGAGCCCTCGGGCGCCCGGCTTCGGGCCCTGAGCCGACTCGAAACGATCAGTTCCGACCGGGAAGCGGAGGCGTCCGATCCCGGTAGTGCATGCTGCGTGGCGCTACTGACATTTTCGACGCCCCGGTCCGGGTGGGCGTTCCGGATCACCCCGGTTTCCACTCGTCCCGGTGACACCGCCCGGTCGTTCCGGTGACGCCGCCCGGTTGTTCCGGTTGCTCCGGTGACACCGCCCGGACGCCGGCGACCGGTCCGGTGCGAAGCACCCCGACGACCGACCGGCCGGACGCCGTCCAGCATCCCCCCGTGGGAGCACCGCTACCCGGCGGCGACCCCGGCGCACGGGCCCCGCGCACCGCGATCCAGCGCACCATAAGGCCGCGCGGCCGGTTGCGTCAGCCGGATGCGGGTGCTGTCACCCGATGGGCTGGAATCCGTCGGCCGAACGGTGCGTCGGCCCCCGCAGCCGCTCCAGCCCCGAAACGCCGGGAACGCTGCGCCCATGGGGTTGACCGGTGGGCGCGGATGTTCGAATCCCGCTCGCCCCTGCTGGTACGGCCGGCTGCGGGCCGCCGCCCGTACCGCGGTGGCACGCACCGCGGCCCCCGTGCGAGCGGTTCGCACGGGGGCCGCGGGCAGAGCGGGCGGGGGGCTCAGGCGGTGGCCGCCTTCAGCGCGATGTCGGTGCGGTGCTGGCCGCCCTTGAGGGAGATCCGGTCCACCGCGGCGTACGCGCGCTCGCGCGCCTCGGCCAGGTCGGTGCCGGTCGCGGTGACCGACAGGACGCGGCCGCCGGCGCTCAGCACCCGGCCGTCCTCGTCCGCCTTCGTCCCGGCGTGCAGCACGAACGCGGTGCCGTCCGCCTCCGCCTCGGCCAGGCCCTCGATCGGGTCGCCGGTGCGCGGGGCGTCCGGGTAGCCCTCGGAGGCGACGACCACGGTGACGGCCGCGCCCTCGTCCCAGCGCAGCGGCTCCAGCTGGTCCAGGCTTCCGGTGGCGGAGGCGAGCAGCACGCCCGCCAGCGGGGTGCGCAGCCGGGCCAGCACGACCTGGGTCTCCGGGTCGCCGAAACGGGCGTTGAACTCGATCACCCGGGTGCCGCGCGAGGTGAGCGCCAGGCCCGCGTACAGCAGGCCGGAGAACTCGGTGCCGCGGCGGCGCAGCTCGTCCACGGTCGGCTGGAGGACGGTCTCCAGGACCTCCTCGACCAGCCCGGCGGGCGCCCACGGCAGCGGGGAGTAGGCGCCCATGCCGCCGGTGTTCGGGCCCTCGTCGCCGTCCAGCGCGCGCTTGAAGTCCTGGGCGGGCTGGAGCGGGACGACGGTGGTGCCGTCGGTGATCGCGAACAGCGAGACCTCGGGGCCGTCCAGGTACTCCTCGATGACCACGCGCTCGCAGCCGGCGGCGTGCGCCAGCGCGGCCTCGCGGTCGGACGTGACCACGACGCCCTTGCCGGCGGCCAGGCCGTCGTCCTTGACCACGTACGGGGCGCCGAAGGCGTCCAGCGCCTCGGCGGCCTCGGCCGCGGTGGTGCAGACGTAGGACCGGGCGGTGGGCACGCCGGCCGCGGCCATCACATCCTTGGCGAAGGCCTTCGAGCCCTCCAGTTCGGCGGCCGCGGCGGACGGACCGAACACCGGGACGCCGGCCGCGCGCACGGCGTCCGCGACGCCGGCCACCAGCGGGGCCTCCGGGCCGACCACCACCAGGTCGGCACCGAGCCGGCCGGCCAGCGCGGCGACCTGCGCGCCGTCCAGCTGGTCGACCGGGTGGACCGTCGCGACCCGCGCGATCCCGGCGTTGCCGGGGGCGCAGTGCAGTTCGGTCACTGCGGGATCTTGGGACAGGGAGCGGCACAGGGCGTGTTCGCGGGCGCCGCCGCCGATGACGAGGACCTTCACGCCTGGCAGCGTAGTCGGTGGCCTGTTCCGGCCGCTCTCCGGTCCCGTCGGATCCTCCAGCGGAGGAGCTCCGTACGCCGAGGATGTCGGAGGATCCTCCAAGCCCGACGGGACCGGTTCGGCGGTGGGTGGTCGGGTCACGACGTCGGGTCACCGGGCCCTCGCTCGGACGGGTGAAATCTCGCCGCCTCCCGCAACCCGCCCACCTCGGGTTCCGTTGGCCGAAACCGGTAACGATCAGCGGAGAAGCGCCCCCACGGTCAGCCATTTGGCGGTAAGAAGTGCTGTTGGAGAACCACCGGCGGACACCACGTCAGCCGTTGCGCCGACAGAGCCAGCAGTCCGCCCGCCACAGGGAGCCCCACAGGTGAGCCAGCCGGAAATGCAGCCCGAGGAGAGTGCCTGGGGCAAGGAGATCGGTGAGGAGGACCCGCCCGCCGCCGCCGCCGTCGTCCGACGGGCCTCCACCCGCCAGCGGGCCGATCTGAGCACCCGCCAGTTCCCGCTGGGGGACTGGGGCGAGCCCGCCGAACGGCTGGAGGAGCTCTACCGCTGGTCCGAGGAGCGGGCGGTCGAGGCGATCGAGTGGTACCGCCGGGACCGCGTCTGGAAGCGCCGCTGGGCCCGCGTGCTGCGGTTCGGCGCGGCCGGCTTCGCGGTGGGCGGGGTGACCGCCCCGCTGGTCGACCTGGCCGGCGCCTTCGCGCACGGCACCGGCTGGGGCTACGTCGGCTTCGCGCTCTCCGCCGCCTGCCTGGCCACCGACCGGGTCTTCGGTCTCACCTCCGGCTGGATGCGGGACGTCTCCACCGGCCAGGCCCTGCAACGCCGCCTGGAGGCCTTCCAGTTCGACTGGGCGTCGGAGTGCGTTCGCGAGGTGCTCGGCCCGACCGAGGGCACCGCGGGCGAGGCCGCCGAGCGCTGCCTGGGCGTGCTGCGCCGGTTCTGCGAGGACGTCTCGGACATGGTCCGCTCCGAGACCTCGGAGTGGATGCTGGAGTTCCGCGCCTCGATGACCCAGCTGCCCACCCAGTCCGGCGGGGCCTGGGGCGGGCGCAGCGAGCCCGGAGTGGGCGCCCAGGTGCGGGTGCTGCCGCCGCCGGGCACCCGGCCCACCATGCCGCGCCAGCGGCCGCCGGAGGGGCCGCTGCGCTGAGGCGTGTCCGCCCGGGGTCAGGCGAAGACGATCATCGAGCCCTGGGTGACGCTCCTGGTCGCCGCCGCGTACAGGCCCGACCAGGCGTGCCGCTCCCGGGCGAAGGGGTGGACGTCGTCGATCGGCGGCCCGAACGGCTGCTCCAGGCCGGTCGGGCCGAGCGGCCGGGTCGGGTCCGGCGGGTTGAGCGGGTCGATGCCCAGCGCCGGTGCGACGGCCTGGAGTTCGCGCAGCAGCCCGTGGCTGGAGCCGAGCGGGCCGCCGGCGGCGAGCAGCGTGTCGTCCACCAGCGGCACCGCGAACTCGACCGGCACGTACGCGCCGGCGTGGTCGAAGTGCCAGACCAGGTGCGACTGTTCGGCGCTGCTCTCGAACATCTCCAGCAACTGCTCGTAGTCGCCGCCGAGCGCGTCGACCGGGGTGATGTCCAGGCCGGTGAGGCCCAACAGGTAGGCGCGGCGCAGGAAGTGCAGCGAGTCGTAGTCGAAGGCGGCTATCGGCTCGACCGCGCCGCTGATGCCCGGGACGAACCGGTAGACCGGCACCTCGGGCAGCCCGCGCGAGGCCAGCACCGAGTTGTAGAGCGCGAGGTCGTCCCGGAAGGGGTTGTCGGGGCTGTGGCTCAGCGCGTCCACCAGCGGGACGAGCCAGAGGTCGCAGGCCATGGCCGGCAGTTCCTCTCCGGAGGCGGGGATCGCCCGCGCGGGCGGGGCGACGACGGGGGTCGGGTCGGTAACCGGACGGCCCTTCAGGAGGCGCCCGGTCCGATGACCGCCCACCCTACCGGCCCGGCGCGGCGTGCGGGTCGGGCCGTCCCCGAGAGGCCTCCGGGGGCGGTTCGGACAGCCGTCGGCCGAACCGGCCGTACGGCACCGTGCGCGGCTGCGGCACCAGCCCGAGGCCCAGTCCCAGCTCACGGCCGAGTTCCCGGCCCACCTCGGCGCTGCGGGTCCGTCCGGTGCGGGGCGCACCGGGCCCGGCACCGGCCGCGGCACCGGGCTCGGGCTCGTCGCCCGGCTCCGGCGGGGCCGCCGGCGCGGGCGGCGGTTCGGCCGGCGCCGGCGCCGGCTCCTCCCCGACGAACTCGGTGAGCAGGTCCAGCACGGTCACCGACTCCAGCGGCTGCCCGGCCAGCCCGGCCAGCAGCCGGACGGTGTACAGGTTGTACTCGCAGATGATCCGGTGCGCGCCGAGCGCATCGCGGGCCTCGATCGCCGCGACCAGGTCCGGGTGGCGCTCCCAGCAGATCCCGCCCAGCGCGGGCAGCTCCCGCAGGTAGGGCGCGGCGAACATCCAGGACTGCACCCGCAGCCAGTCCAGGTAGTCGGCGATCCGGCGGTTGCCGAGCAGCGCGCCGACCTCCTGCCAGAACCGGCGGTCGCAGCCGACCATGACGTCCAGGTTCCCGGCCCGGGCCGCCCGCACCGCCGCGTCGGCCCGCCGGTGCAGCGAGGGCAGCCGGCCGAGGTCGGGCAGTGCCCGGCGGGTGGCGTACTGGCGGTGGAAGCTGTCGGTGATCAGCACCCGGGACTCGAAGATCTCCAGGAAGTCGTCCCACCCCAGCTCGGGCACGGTGAAGCCGCGGTGGTGCTCGGCCCGCAGCAGGCCCTGCGCGCCGAGGTCGACCAGGGCCTCGCGGGCCGGGGTCGCGGAGACGCCGTACAGCTCGGCGATCTCCTTGACGGTGAAGTTGCGGCCGGCCGCGAGCCGGCCGGCCATCATCTCCTCGCGCAGCGCGCCGGCGATCTGCTCGCGCAGGCTGTTGCGGTGGATGACGGGGCGGGGGGTGTCGCCTGCGCCGTTGTCAGGCATGGGGCGACCTCCTCGGGCGGCCTACCGTGCCGGCCCTCGTCCGGGCCGGCGGGGAACACGACGAGTGCTCATCTTCTCAAACCCGACCGACCCAGGTACGAACCAACCCTCCGGAACGCCGTCCCCGGCGCCCCGCCCACCCCCGCTCAGCGCTGGACCGGCGCCGGAATCCCCAGCAGACGGTCCCGCAGCACCGGGAACTCCGCGCGCGCCTTCGCCACCTCGGCCGCATCGAACTCGACCGTCAGGACCTCCTCGCCCGCCCCCGCCTCGGCCAGCACCCGGCCCCACGGGTCCACCACAATGCTGTGCCCGGCCTGCTCGACCCCGGCGTGCGTCCCGGCGGTGTTGCAGGCCAGCACGAAGGCCTGCTCCTCCACCGCCCGGGCCCGGGCCAGCAGCGTCCAGTGCTCGCGCCGCCGGGCGGGCCAGGCCGCCGGCACCACCAGCAGCTGCGCCCCGGCGTCCAGCAGCGCCCGGAACAGCTCCGGGAAGCGCAGGTCGTAGCAGGTGGCCAGGCCCAGGGTGGCGAAGTCGGTGGGCGCGGTGACGATCTCCTGCCCGGCGCCCATCACCACCGCCTCGCCGCTGTCGAAGCCGAAGCGGTGGATCTTGCGGTACGTGTGCACCAGCTCGCCGTCCGGGGAGAACAGCAGCGAGGTGTTGTAGATCGGCCCGTCCGGATCGCGTTCGACGACCGAACCGGCGTGCAGCCAGACCCCGGCGGCCCGCGCGGCGGCCGACATCACGTCCGAGGTGGGCCCGTCCAGCGTCTCCGCGCCGTCCGACCAGAGGTCGTAGGCGAAGCCGCCGAGCGGCCACAGCTCCGGGAGCACCACCAGGTCGGCGCCCTGCTGTGCCCGTACCAGGGCCGCCGCCCGAGCCCTCCGCTCGGCGGGCGGCTCCTCGTCGGAGACCGCGAGTTGGATCAATGAAGCGCGCACAGTACCACCGTCCACGGCAAGAGACCTACGATCGTCACCCGAAAGCGCTGCCCAGCTGTCTCCCGGCAGCGTAACGTGCGGTTAGCGTGCGCGCCCGGAAAGCCGGACCATCCCGGTCGGCCGTGACGGCGGGGCGCAGGCGGCAAGGAAGCTGACGGAGGGCCGGAGATTCCCGTGACGGACAACCAGACCGTGCAGGCTTACACCGAGGCGTGGACCCAGACCATCGAGTCCATATCGGAGCTGGTCGCCCCCCTTCCCGAGGGCTCTTGGAACCGGGCCACCGAGTGCCCCGGCTGGTCCGTCCGCGACGTCGTCTCGCACGTGATCGCGGTCGAGTCCGACCTGCTCGGCGACCCGCGCCCGATCCACTCGCTGCCGCGTGACCTCCGTCACGTCACCACCGAGTTCGCCCGCTACGTCGAGCTGCCGGTCGACAAGCGCCGCTGCCACACCGCACTGGAGATGACCGGCGAGCTGGAGTACACGATCATCCGCCGCTCCCGGGCGCTGCGGAACGCCAAGCAGACGCCGGAGGAGCCGGTGCGCTGGCCGGCCGGACCGCTGGCCAGGGACGTCCCGTACCACGAGCTGCTGCGGATGCGGGCCTTCGACGTCTGGGTGCACGAGCAGGACCTGCGCCGGGCCCTGGAGACCCCGGGCAACCTGGACGCCCCGGCCGCGCTGATCACCCGGGACCTGCTGCTGGAACTGCTGCCCAAGGCCGTCGCCAACAAGGCCGGGGCCCCGGCCGGGACGGCCCTGGTGCTGGACGTCACCGGCCCGGTGGAGTTCCTGCGCACCGTCCGGGTGGACGCCACCGGCCACTGCACCGTGGACGAGTCGATCAGCCTGGCCCCCGACGTCCAGCTCACCATGGACTGGGAGACCTACCTGCGGCTCGCCTGCGGCCGCGGCCGGCCCGGCCCGGTCTCCGTCGAGGGCGACCGGGAGCTGGCCGAGCGGGTGCTGGCCAACTTCTCGGTCACCATCTGAGGCCCGGGGCCGTACGGTCCGTCGCCCGGGGCCCGTCCGGCCCCGGGCTCAGCCCGCCTGCGCCGCGACCTTCCGGCGCAGCCGCAGGATCATCGCCGTGCCCACCGCCAGCGGGACGTACTGCCAGCAGAACGCCCAGCGGAAGGCGGTGGCCGAGTACGACCCGGCGCCGTCCGGGGAGAGCGCGTCCAGCAGCACGCCGATGCCGAACAGGGTGATCATCGTGCCGATGAAGCCGCCCATGTTGACGATCCCCGAGGCGGTGCCGAGCCGCTCCGCGGGGTTGCGGGAGCGCGCGTAGTCCAGGCCGACCAGCGAGGCCGGGCCGTTGCTGCCCATCACCAGGATGATCCCGACCAGCAGCCAGGCCGGCGGGTGGCCGCCGGGCCAGGCCAGCACCAGCGCCCAGCCGAGCGCGGTGGTCGCGACGACGGTCAGCACGATCGGCATCCGGGCCCGCGCCGAGACGGAGAGCAGCCGGCCGAAGACGAAGCCGAAGGTCATGTTGCTGAGCACCAGCAGGGTCAGCAGCCCGCCGGCCCCGGCCCGGGACATCCCCTGGGCCTGCACCAGGTAGGGCAGGCCCCAGAGCAGGCCGAAGGCGTTGCCGGGGAACTGGGTGGTGAAGTGGATCCAGAGCCCGAGCCGGGTGCCCGGCTCCCGCCAGCAGGCGAGGACCTGCCGGCCGACCTTCGGCCGCGCCGCGGCCGCCCCGGGCCGGACGGCGGCCTCCTGGTGGGGCGCGTCCCGCAGGAGGAACGCGACCGGCGCGAACACCACCGCGCCCAGCAGTGCGATCGCGGTGAAGGTGGGCGTCCAGCCCTCGCTGTGCAGCGCCCTGGCGAGCACCACGGTGGTGACCAGGTTGCCGCCCATCCCGGCGAGGCCGGTCAGCTGGGCCACGAACGGGTTCCGGGCCGCCGGGAACCACCGGGCGGCGATCCGCAGCACGCTGATGAAGGTCATCGCGTCGCCGCAGCCGAGCACCGCGCGGGAGGCCAGCGCGGGGCCGAAGTCGGAGCTGAACGCGAAGGCCAGCTGGCCGGCGCTCAGCAGCACGATGCCGGACAGCAGCACCCGGCGCGGCCCGTACCGGTCGACCAGCAGGCCGACCGGGATCTGCATGGCCGCGTAGACCAGCACCTGGAGGATCGAGAAGGTGGAGAGCGCCGAGGCGCCGATGCCGAAGCGGTCGGCGGCGTCCAGTCCGGCCACCCCGAGGCTGGTGCGGTGGATGACGGCCAGGATGTAGACACTGACCCCGATGGACCAGGCGAGCCAGGCCGCCCTGCCGCCGGGCGGCGCGGACGCGAGCACGGGCGCGGGCGCGGGCGCGGCCGGGGGGTCGGCGATGAGCCGGGGAGCGGGGACGGACGGGGACGGGGCTGGGCGAGCGGGCTCCACGGTCATAGTCCGACCAGATTAGTCATCCCATGATGGGATGCTCGGACCCGGGGGCGCGCTACCGGGCCTCGGCCGGTCGGCCGGTCGGCCGGTCGGCCGGTCAGCCGGTCAGCCGGTCAGCCGGTCAGCCGGTCAGCCGGTCAGCCGGTCAGCCGGTCAGCGTCCAGGACACCGAGCGGGTCATGGAGCGCTCCCGGAAGGCCTCGTCCCGCACCCAGTCGGTGGTGTCCCGGACGGTCGCCGTCACGGTGGCCGTCCGGCCCGGGGCCAGCTCCAGCCGGGCGGTGTCCAGCCAGGAGCCGTCGGCGGACTGCGGGGCCACCGGGACGCCGTCCACCTTCCATTCCACCTTCAGCTGCCGCGGGCCGGTCAGCGGCAGCGGCCGGACGTCGAGCCGGGGCCGCCCGGACACCTCGCCGGGAGCCGGCACCGGGGCGTCGGTCGGCCGGACCCTGCGGTACAGCTCCTCGATGATCGCCTCGCGCGAGGGGAGGTTGTACGCGCTGCCCAGGGTGCGCATCACCGAGTCCGGGGTGGGCCGGTAGAGGCCGTTGGCGCTGCGGTACGCCCCGATCACGCCGGCCCCGTCCGGGGACTCGGCGCCCAGCCAGCGCCACCACTTGGTCTGCTTCCTGCGCATGTCGTCGGCGTTGAGGGTGGCGAGGTTCGGGTAGTCGGCGTCGTCCGGGGCGCTGTCGTACTCGTCTCCGAGGTCCCCCACGGTGTGCCCGATCTCGTGCTGGATGATCCGCCCGGCGTCCGGGCTGCCGCCCGCCAGGGTGGTCACCCCGGTGCCGCCGGCGCCGCCGTACTCGGTGGAGTTGGCCAGCGCTATCAGGTACTGCGGCCCGGAGCCGTTGCCCGCGTAGCGGGCGGTGGCGGACTCGTCGGCGCAGAGCAGCCGGGCGGTGCCCTCGCACCAGAAGTGCATGCCGAGCGGGGTGGCGGTCCTGCGGCCGCGGCTCTCGGACTCGGCGATCCCGGAGACCGGGGAGACCACCTCGACCCGCCTGATGTTGAAGAAGCCCTGGTAGGTGCGGAAGGGCTCGATGTCCATCAGCGCGTGCCAGGCCTTGTCGGCCTGCTGCCGGAAGAGCTCCTGCTCGTCGGCCGTGTAGCCGTCGCCGAGCAGCACCAGGGTGATCCGGTTGGCCGGGTCCCCGGTGCGGCGTATGTCGACCGTCGGGGCGGCCGCGGATATCCGCTGGTCGGCCTGGAGGGCCGTGTGCGGCGGCACCGCGCGGTCGGCCGGGGCCCCCGGACCGATCACCCCGAACGGCGGCGGGCCGGTCAGTTCCAGGGCGGCCGGGAGAGCGGCGGCGGACACCAGCACGAGTGCGGCCAGACTCCGGACGAGACGGCCAGGGTTGCCAGGCGGCATACGGGTGCGTCCTCCGGGAGCCGGTCGCCCGGTGTCGCCCGGGTGATGGAGCGGAGACGTACCCGGGCGGCCGGGACTCCCCTATCCGGCCGCGAAAAAGTCACCGACCTGGCCGAACGATCCGAACATTTCGGATCATCCAGGTCATACCAACCATTCCTCGGGCCGCCTTCGGGACCCGCCGGAGAAGCCCGAAAAAAATTTCGGAACCCGTCTGCAACCCCCCGCGGGGATGCGCGTCTATACGGGTGAAGGCACGGAGAGCGAGACCGGCGGAGCCGGGGGGCGCTTCCGCTCACGAGGAGCGGAGCCGGTCGTCTTCACCCACTCACACCATCAGCACGTCGACCCTGGGGACTCACGTCATGCGCATGCCCGTTATCACCCGTTTTGCGAAGAACGACCGCGCGCTCTCCGGCCGCCGCCGCATCGCCACCGTCGCCGCCACCGTCGTCCTCGCCGGCGGCGTCCAGTTCCTCGCCACCGACACCGCCTGGGCCTGCGGCGACCACCGGCTCGGCGGCGCCTACGAGGCCCCGGCCAACGTTCCCGGGCTCTCCCCCGACACCGCCATCACCTCGGCCAAGTCCTCGGTGGCCGCGGACGGCAGCTGGAACGAGGTCTCCCTCAAGGTCACCAACAAGGCCGCCGAGGACGCCCACGGCATGGAGCCCTTCCTCGGCCTCGTCACCCCGGGCCAGGGCGCCGCGGCCCGCCTCAAGGACGTCAGGATCCAGTACCTGGACTACACCGGCGCCTGGAAGAACCTCCAGCTGCAGGACGGCTGCATGCGCTCCGTCGAGGTCACCGGCTCCCAGCGCCAGCGCATGGCCGCCAACAGCTCCACCACCTTCAAGTTCCGCTACTCGCTGGCCGCCGCCACCCCCGCCGGCGTGACCACGATCAACCTGTTCGCCTCGGCGGAGATGGCCGGTTCCCAGGGCGCCGGCAGCTCGGACTTCAAGGCGGTCAAGGTGACCCACCCCCAGGGCACCGCCACCGCCAAGCCGACCACCCCGGCCAAGCCCAAGCCCGCGCCCACCAAGGACGCGCCCGCCAAGCCCGCGCCCACCAAGGACGCCGAGCCCGCCGTCGACCGGACCGGGGACACCGCCCCGACCGCCTCCGCCACCCGGCCCCCGAAGCCGTCGGCCCCGGCCACCACCGCCCCCGCCGGCACCCCCGAGCTGGCCCAGACCGGCTCCTCCTCCAGCAACACCTTCCTCGCCCTCGGCTCCGCCCTCCTCCTCGCCCTCGGAGCGGGCGTCCTGGTCGCCGTCCGTCGACTCCGTCCCCAGCGCTAGTCGACGGGCGGTACACCGAAGGGGCCCTCCTCCGCACGGCGGTGCGGAGGAGGCCCCCTTCTTCGGTCCTGTCGGTTCCGTCGGTTCCGTCGGTTCCGTCGGTTCCGTCAGCCCCAGGTGATCAGGCGCTTCGGGCGCTCCAGCAGCGCGGCCACGTCGGCCAGCACCTTGGAGCCCAGCTCCCCGTCCACCAGGCGGTGGTCGAAGGAGAGCGCCAGCGTGGTCACCTGACGCGGGACCACCTTGCCCTTGTGCACCCACGGCAGTTCCCGGACCGCCCCGAAGGCCAGGATGGCGGCCTCGCCCGGGTTGAGGATCGGGGTGCCGGTGTCGACGCCGAAGACGCCGACGTTGGTGATGGTGACCGTCCCGCCCTGCATGTCGGCCGGCGAGGTCTTGCCCTGACGGGCGGTCTCGACCAGTTCACCGAGCGAAACGGCCAGCCCGGCGAGGGTCCTGGACCCGGCGTCCTTGATGTTCGGGACGATCAGGCCGCGCGGGGTGGCCGCGGCGATGCCGAGGTTCACCTGTCCCTTGAGGACGATCTCCTGGGCCGCCTCGTCCCACTGCGCGTTGATCCCGGGGTGCCGCTTGATCGCGGTGAGCAGCGCCTTCGCGACGATCAGCAGCGGGCTGACCCGGACGTCCCGGCCCAGCTCCCCGCTCTCCTTGAGCCGGCGGACGAACTTCATCGTGCGGGTCACGTCGACCTGCACGAACTCGGTGACGTGCGGGGCGGTGAAGGCCGAGGCCACCATCGCCTGCGCGGTCGCCTTGCGGACGCCCTTGATCGGCACCCGGACGTCGCCCGCGGCGGGCACCGGCACCTGCGGCGCGGCCGGCTCGGCCACGGCCGTTCCGGCCACCTCCGCCACCGCGGCGGCCGGAGCCGCCGGAGCGGCCTGAGCCGCGGCGTGGGCGTGCACGTCCTCGCGGGTGATCACGCCGTCCCGGCCGGTCGGGGTGACCGCGCGCAGGTCGACGCCGAGGTCCTTGGCCAGCTTGCGCACCGGCGGCTTGGCCAACGGCCGCTCCCCGCCGGGCACTTCGGCGACCTGCGCGGGCGCGGCGGGAGCCGGGGCGGCGACCGGGGCCGGAGCGGCCGCCGGAGCCGGCGTGGTCGCGGCGACCCTGGTGGTGGTCGTCCGCCGCGCCCGGCGCTGGGCGGTGCCGGTGCGCGGGCCGTACCCGACCAGCACCTCGCGCCGCTCGGGCTCGGCCTCCTCGGCCGGAGCCGGAGCCTGAGCCTGCGCCGGAGCCGCGGCGGGGGCGGCCGGAGCCGCGGCCCCCGCTTCCCCGGCGACCGCGATCGAGATGATCACGGTGCCGACGTCGACCGTCTCGCCCTCGGGGAAGTGCAGCTTCTCGACCACCCCGTTGAACGGGATGGGCAGCTCCACGGCCGCCTTGGCGGTCTCCACCTCGCAGACGACCTGCCCGTCGGTGACGGTGTCACCGGGCTTGACGTACCAGCTGAGGATCTCGGCCTCGGTGAGGCCCTCGCCCACGTCGGGCATCTTGAACTCGCGGAGCGAGCGAACTTCGGTGGTCATCTTCGCTCCCCGGTTCAGTACGCGAACGCGCGGTCGACGGCGTCGAGCACGCGGTCCAGGTCGGGCAGGAAGGCCTCCTCGACCCGGGACGGCGGGTACGGCGCGTGGTAGCCGCCGACCCGCAGGACCGGTGCCTCCAGGTGGTAGAAGCACTTCTCGGTCAGCCGGGCGGCCAGCTCGGCGCCCATGCCCAGGAAGACCGGTGCCTCGTGCACCACGACGGCCCGACCGGTGCGCTTGACCGACTCCTCCAGGGCGGCGAAGTCCACCGGGGAGAGCGAGCGCAGGTCGACGACCTCCAGCCGGCGGCCGTCCTCCTCGGCGGCCGCGGCGGCCTCCAGGCAGACCTTGACCATCGGGCCGTACGCGATCAGCGTCGCGTCGGTGCCGGGCCGGACGATCCGGGCGTCGTGCAGGCCCAGGTCCGCGGCGTCGCCGACCTCGCCCTTGTCCCAGTAACGGCGCTTGGGCTCCAGGAAGATGACCGGGTCGTCGGACTCGATCGACTGCCGCAGCATCCAGTGCGCGTCGTGCGCGCTGGCCGGGGTGACCACGCGCAGGCCGGCGGTGTGCGCGAAGTAGGCCTCGTGCGACTCGCTGTGGTGCTCGACCGCGCCGATGCCACCCGCGTAGGGGATGCGCACGGTGACCGGCAGCTTGACGTGGCCCAGCGCACGGGCGTGCATCTTGGCCAGCTGGGAGACGATCTGGTCGAAGGCCGGGTAGACGAAGCCGTCGAACTGGATCTCCACGACGGGACGGTAGCCGCGCAGCGCCAGACCGATCGCGGTGCCCATGATGCCGGACTCGGCGAGCGGGGTGTCGATCACCCGGTCCTCGCCGAAGTCCTTCTGGAGGCCGTCGGTGATCCGGAAGACGCCGCCGAGCTTGCCGATGTCCTCGCCCATCAGGACGGTCTTCGGGTCGTTCTCCAGCGACTTGCGCAGCGCTCCGTTCAGCGCCTTGGCGATGCTCAGCTGACCGGCCATCAGTGGTTCTCCCCCGCCTCGAAGGAGGCCGCGTACTCGACGTACTCGGCCCGTTCCTCATCGACCAGCGTGTGCGGCTCGCTGTACACGTGGTCGAAGATCAGGGTCGGGTCCGGGTCCGGCATGCCGCGCACGCCCTCGCGCACCCGCAGCCCCAGCTGCTCGCTCTCGGCGTCGACGGCGGCGAAGAACGCCTCGTCGGCCAGGCCCTCCTTCTCCAGGAGGGCGCGGAGCCGGCTGATCGGGTCCTTGGCCTTCCAGGCCTCGGTCTCCTCGGCGTGCCGGTAGCGGGTGGGGTCGTCGGACGTGGTGTGGGCACCCATCCGGTAGGTGAACGCCTCGATCAGCACCGGGCCGTTGCCGCTGCGGGCGTGGTCGAGCGCCCAGCGGGTGACCGCCAGGCAGGCCAGCACGTCGTTGCCGTCGACCCGGACGCCGGGGAAGCCGAAGCCGGAGGCGCGGCGGTACAGCGGGATCTTGGTCTGGGTGGTGGTGGGCTCGGAGATCGCCCACTGGTTGTTCTGGCAGAAGAAGACCACGGGCGCGTTGTAGACCGAGGCGAAGGTGAAGGCCTCGTTGACGTCGCCCTGGCTGGAGGCGCCGTCGCCGAAGTACGCGATCACCGCGTCGTCGGCGCCGTCCTTGGTGATGCCCATCGCGTAGCCGGTGGCGTGCAGGGCCTGCGCGCCGATCACGATGGTGTACAGGTGGAAGTTCTTCTCGTTCGGGTCCCAGCCGCCGTGGTTCACGCCGCGGAACATGCCGAGCAGGTTCAGCGGGTCGACGTCGCGGCACCAGGCGACGCCGTGCTCGCGGTACGTGGGGAAGGCGTAGTCGCCGGGGCGCATGGCGCGGCCGGAGCCGACCTGGGCGGCCTCCTGGCCGAGCAGCGAGGCCCACAGGCCCAGCTCGCCCTGGCGCTGGAGCGCGGTGGCCTCGCCGTCGAACCGGCGCACCAGCACCAGGTCGCGGTAGAGGGCGAGCAGCTCCTCGGGAGTGGTGGTGAGGGGGTAGTCCGGGTGCTCGACCCGCTCGCCTTCCGGCGTGAGCAGCTGGACGAGCTCCGGCTGGGCGTCCTTGCCCTTGGCGCGGAGGGTGTCAGGGACGCCGGGGGCCGCCTTCTTGCGAGCCCTCGCCGTGCTTTTGACGGTCACGTTCACTCCTCGGTCTGTCCGGCCGCCCGGGGTCGCCGGTGACCGGTCCGGTCACCGCCTCGCGGGGCGCGCGTGGGTGTGCGCTCCCACTGCGGGGCAGGTGGTGATCCTGTTCCGACGGCGTCCCTCACGAGAACGTTACCCAGCGTCCGCCCTCGGCGCGCTTGCGCTAGGACGTCCTACTTGTTCAGGGCCTACAACCCCGAGGGTGCCGCGATCGGCTCGCCGTCGGAAGGGTGGGGGTGACGGTCGGCGTGACGCAGCTCTCAATTCGAGCGCCTTCAGGACACCAGCGCACGTTATCCGGGCGGAAGCCCGTGCGTAAGGGGGTTCTCGGTATCGGTTTCGGACGGCCCTGGCCGGATCACGTCGTGACCGGGGTAAGGGTGATAGGTCTTTCGTACGGTGGTATGGGAGGCTTTGGACGTGACTGATAACGGACAAATCAGGGTATTCCTGCTCGACGATCACGAGGTCGTCCGGCGGGGCGTGCACGATCTGCTCTCGGTCGAGGACGACATCGAGGTGGTCGGCGAGGCCGGCACGGCCGCCGAGGCGCTCACCCGGATCCCGGCGGTCCACCCGGACGTGGCGGTGCTCGACGTCCGACTGCCGGACGGCAACGGGGTCGAGGTCTGCCGCGAGATCCGGTCCAGGCTGCCGGAGATCAAGTGCCTGATGCTGACCTCGTTCTCGGACGACGAGGCGCTGTTCGACTCGATCATGGCCGGCGCCTCCGGCTACGTGCTGAAGGCGATCCGCGGCACCGACCTGATCACCGCCGTCCGGGACGTCGCGGCCGGCCGCTCGCTGCTCGACCCGATCGCCACCAGCAGGGTGCTCGCCCGGCTGCGCGACGGCGGGGAGAAGGAGGACGAGCGGCTCGCCCAGCTCACCAAGCAGGAGCGGCGAATCCTGGATTTGATCGGCGAAGGTATGACAAATCGTCAGATCGGCAACGAGTTGCACCTGGCAGAGAAGACGGTGAAGAACTACGTCTCGAGTCTGCTCGCCAAGATGGGCATGGAGCGGCGCACCCAGGCGGCCGCCTTCGTGGCACGGCACCAGGCCGACCACCAGTACTGACCGCGCGACTGCACAGAACTGACGGCTTGTCAAGGGCCCCCGCAAGGGGGCCATAACCTCTGCACGTGACTTTCAGCCAGACCCTCGCCTGCGCCCCGGCCCGCCCCGACCTCTCCGCACCGCCGATGGGGACCCTCAGCCCACCCGTCCCACTGGACGCGCTCGCCGAGGTACTGGCCCGCTACCGGACAGGACGGCTGCTGACCGCCGAACCGGTCGCCGAGGGCCTGCTGAACCGGGGGTACCTGGTCACCACCGAGGCCGGTCCGTACTTCCTGAAGTGCTACGTCGACTCCGCCACCGCCAGCCGCCCGAAGATCGTCGCCCACCACCGCGCGATGGCCGCGCTGAACGCCCTCGGACTGCCTGTCGCACCCCCGCTGGCCTGCGCCGAACGGTCCGGCACGGTGGCCTCGTGGGGCGGCCGGCTGTTCGCGCTGTTCCCCTGGGTCGAGGGCCGGCACCGGCACGGCGGCGAGCTCGAACCGTCGCAGTGCGACGCGCTCGGCACGTTGCTCGGCCGGCTGCACGGCGCACTCGACGATGTCTGCGCCCCCCTCGAACAACCCGCCGGATACCGGAGCGCCGACGCCGTCGACAGCGCCGCCCTCGCCCGCGACCTGCGGCGCCGCGCCCGCGAGCAGCACCCCGCCGGGGAGCTGGACGCCCTGGTGGTGGAACGGCTCACGGAACGGCTGGAACTGCTCGCCGAGCACGCCCACCGCCGCCCCGCCCCGGCGGCCGCGCCCCCCACCGGCTGGACCCACGGCGACTTCCACGGACTCAACCTGCTGTACGGCGACGGCCCGCGGGGCGGCCGGGTGACGGCCATCCTGGACTGGGACAAGCTCGGCCCGCAGCCACGCGCCGAGGAGGCGGTCCGGGCCGCCACACTGCTCTTCAACGACCGCTCGTCCGGCGTCCTCGACCTGGTCCGGGTCCGCCGCTACTCACAGGCCTACCGGGCCTCCGGCGCCGCCACCGCCGAGCACCTGGCCGCCGCCGTCCACCGGGTCTGGTGGGAGCGGCTGAACGACTTCTGGATGCTGCAGTGGCGCTACCAGCGGGCCGACCTCCGGGCCGACCCGCTCTACCCCGCCTCCGCGGGGCAGCTGGCGTGGTGGTGCCAGGAGTACGAACAGGTCCTGGACGCCTTCGCCAACTGACCGCGGCCACCGGCCGGTCCGGCCGACCCGCGAGGTCGGCAGGACCGGCCGGGGCCCGTCGGTCGGTCGGCCGGTCAGCCGTTCCCGGACTGCGCGGGCAGCGAGGGCGGCGGCGTCACCGGCGGGTTCGTCCTGGTCGGCAGCGGGTTCGGCGGCGGCGTGTTGCCGCCCCCGCCGCCGGGCGTCGCGCCACCGGTCGTGGGCGCCGTCGAGGCGGGCGTCTGCGTGCGGCTCGCGCTCCCGGTCGGCGTCGGGGTCGGCGTGTGCTTGCCCCAACCGGGCGACGGCGACATGTTGTTGCCGCTGTTCCCGGTGTTGTTCCCGGCGGTGTTGGGGTCGGTCGGCTGCTGCGGCTTCTTGCTGCCGGAGCCCGAGGTGGGCGGAGGCGTCAGGCCGCTCTGGACCGGCACGGGCGTGTCGCTGCTGGTGACCGCCGGGGGCTGCGTCGGGGACACCGTGGGGTCGACCTTGTCGGTGCCGCTGAGCGCGAAGGCGATGCCCGCACTGGCCGCGACCAGCACGGCGATCGCACCGGCCACCCAGGCCCACGGCCCGCGCCGCCGACCGCCGCCGTCCTCCTCGCCCGCGCCGTCGCCGTACGGGCCGCCGGCCGCCGGATAGGGCGACGAGGGGGTGTGCGGGCCACCCGTCGGGTACGGCAGCACGGAGGTCTGGTCGCCGGGGCGCACCGCGCCGAAGGCCGCGGTGGCCGCGGCCTGGTCCGGCCGGAGCACCTGGGTCGCGCCGGTGTCGCCCGCGGTCGCGCCCGCCCAGTCGGCCCCGCCCGCGCCGTGCATCTCGCGCAGCGCGTGCTGCACGTGGGCACGGAACTCGTCGGCGTCCTGGAAGCGGTCGTCCGGGTTCTTGGCGAGCGAGCGCAGCACCAGCGGGTCGAGCCCGGTCGGCACCCGGCCGTTGGCCTGCGAGGGCGGCAGCGGCGGGTCCTGGACGTGCTGGTAGACCACGGACAGCGGGGTGTCACCGGTGAACGGCGGGCGCAGCGTGAGCAGTTCGTAGAGCATGCAGCCGGCCGCGTACAGGTCCGAGCGGTGGTCGACCGGCTTGCCGAGCGCCTGCTCGGGCGAGAGGTACTGCGGGGTGCCCATGACCATGCCGGTCTGGGTCATCGTGGTCGCCCCGCCGGTGAGCGCCCGGGCGATGCCGAAGTCCATCACCTTGACCGCGCCGGCGTTGGTGATGCTCACGTTGGCGGGCTTGATGTCACGGTGGACGATGCCGTTGCGGTGGCTGTAGGCGAGCGCCTCCAGCACCCCGGCGATGATGATCAGCGCCTGGTCGACCGGCGGCGCCGCCTCGTCCGCCAGCAGCTCGCGGACGGTGCGGCCCTCGACCAGCTCCATCACGATGTACGGCGTGGACTCGTCCCCGACGTACTCCTCGCCGGTGTCGTAGACCGCGACGATCGAGTGGTGGTTGAGCGCGGCGACGGCGTGTGCCTCGCGGGTGAAGCGCAGCCGGGCGACGTCGTCCTGGGCCAGCTCGCCGCGCAGCAGCTTGACCGCGACGGTGCGGCCGAGCCGCACGTCCTCGGCGGCGAACACCTCGGCCATGCCGCCACGGCCGAGCCGGTAGGTCAGCCGGTAGCGGCCGTCGCCGACGGTGCTCAGCGGCACGGCGGTGCCGCGGCCCGGGGTCTGCGGACCGCCGAACGGCGGCAGCGCCGAGGTCTGGGCCTCGCTGCCGGGCTCGGGAATCCTCGGGGTCCCGCCGGTCCGGCCGACCGCTCGGACACCCGCGTCGTCGTCCGGCTGCTGCGTCTGTGCCATCGCTCCTCGCCCCGGGCGTTCGCTCGGATCGCGCTGCCCTGTCGCTTACGTATCCCCGAACGCTACCGCTTCCGGCGGACGGACGCGGCACCCCCGAACCGGCCGGAATGCGTCAGAGCAGGCCATTCCGGTCGGCGGGGAGGTCGGCGACCAGCACGTTGGCGGGACGCTCCCCGTGGCTGTACTTGCCGCCGGTCTTCACGTCCGCCTTGTTGACCACGATGGCGATGATGATGCCCGCGAGCACCAGCACGCCGACGATGATCCCGATCACGACCACGGCCGTCGAGCAGCCGCCGCCGGTGGGCGCCTTGGGCTGCTGGTACGGCGGCATCGGCTGCGGCGGCGGGGTGTGCGCCTGCGGCACCCCCTGCTGCAGGAACTGCGGGTGCGGGGTGTGCGGGGCCTGCGGCCGCGGGGGCTGGAAGGCGGGCGGCGGGGTCTGGTACTGCTGCGGGAAGGGGTGCGGGGTCTGCGGCTGCGGCTGCGGCGTCGGGTACGCCGGCGGCGGGGTCCGGTACTGCTGCGGCCCGCCCTGCTGGAGGTACTGCGGCTGCGGCGTCTGCGGGTTGTGCGGCGCCTGCGGGGCGGCGTGCACCGAGCGCGGACCCTCGTTGATCACCAGCGGGGTGCTGGCCTGCAGCCACTGCCCGTTGCCGCCGCCCTTGGCGGCCTCGATCAGCCGCTCCGCCTCGTCCCGCATCGCCGCCGCGCTCTGGAAGCGGTGCGCCGGGTCCTTGCGCAGCGCCTGGGCGACGAAGGCGTCCACCTCGGGGGTGACCGAGCGGTTGAGGGTGGAGGGGGCCGGCGGCTCCTCCTGGACGTGCTTGTAGGCGATCGAGAACGCCGAGTCGCCGTCGAAGACCAGCTGCCCGGTGATCATCTCGAAGAGCATCACGCCGACCGAGTACAGGTCGGAGCGGGCGTCCACCGGCTTGCCGAGCGCCTGCTCGGGCGAGAGGTACTGCGGGGTGCCGACCACCATGCCGGTCTGGGTCATCGACGTGACGCCGGATTCCAGCGCACGGGCGATGCCGAAGTCCATGACCTTGACGTTGCCCTTGCGGTCGAACATGACGTTGCCGGGCTTGATGTCGCGGTGCACCAGGCCCATGTCGTGCGAGGCCTCCAGCGCGTTCAGCACGCCGATGGTGACCTTCAGGGCCTCCTCGGCCGGCATCGCGCCGTACTGGCCGATCGCCTCGTTGATCGCCTCGCGCAGACCCTTGCCGTCGATCAGCTGCATGACGATGTACGGCGTGCTGGAGCCGTCCGCGGCGACGTCCTCGCCGCTGTCGTACACCGTGACGATGTTGGGGTGCTCCAGCCGGGCCACGGCCTGGGCCTCGCGGCGGAACCGCTCCTTGAACGAGTCGTCCCGGCCCAGCTCGCTGTGCATGCTCTTCAGCGCGACCTGCCGGTCCAGCACGCGGTCGTGGGCGAGGTGCACGGAGGCCATGCCGCCCTCGCCCAGCAGCCGCTGCAGCACATAGCGGCCGTTGCCCAGCGAGAAGCCCTCGACCGCCGCGTTGCCGTGCTCGCTCATGGTCCTCTGCTCCCCCTCGGCGCGGACGTGCTCGCCGCAGCCTGACGTTCGGTCTCGTCCGTGCGTGGTGGGCCCGGCCCGCTGGCCCGGCGGGCCCCTGCCGCGGCGGTTCCACCGGCCGGCGACAGGGGTCAGGGTATCGGCTCGCGCCGACGGTGATCGGCCCAGGGCCGGGGAGCGGTCCCGGGCCGCCGGCCCCCGGTCCCGGTGGCCGGGCCGGGGCGGACCGTCGTGGTACGTCCGGTCCGGCGGCGATCCGGGCGGACCGGCCGGCGGGTACCGGCGCGTACCCGCCGGGTGCGGCTACAGGTAGGGACCGGAGCGGATGCCGCGGCCCGGGCCCGGCTCGTCCTCGTCCGACTCTCCGCTGTGCAGACCGGGCGGCAGTGCCCGCCGCATCTGCTCCAGCTGGGCCCGCGCCGCCATCTGCTGCGCGAACAGGGCCGTCTGGATGCCGTGGAACAGACCCTCCAGCCAGCCGACCAGCTGGGCCTGGGCGATCCGCAGCTCGGCCTCGGTCGGGATGGTGTCGTCGGTGAACGGCAGCGACAGCCGTTCCAGCTCGGCGACCAGCTCCGGAGCCAGTCCCAGTTCGAGCTCCTTGATCGAGCTCGCGTGGATGTCCTTCAACCGGGCCCGGCTCGCCTCGTCGAGGGGCGCCGCCCGGACCTCCTCCAGCAGCTGCTTGATCATGCTGCCGATGCGCATGACCTTGGCGGGCTGCTCGACCATCTCGGTCACCGGGAGCTCACGCGGCACGCCGCCCTCGTCGTCCCCGTCCCCGGCCGTGCCGGCGAACCCCTGGCCCACGGGCAGCCCGTCCGGTCCGACGATCAGCACCTTCTGGCCGTCCTGCGACTGCCCGCCGGCGGCCCGGAAGGGCTCCTGCGACGGGCGCTCGTTCATCGGATTCGTCATGAACAACATTCTCTCTCACTGGGGTTGGTCGGGCGGAAGCCCCCGGTCGTCCCGCCGTCCTGCGCCACCCGTGACGAAGGTACGCCCCCGGCCGCCGCACGGGAATCCGTACGGATACTCAGTTCCGGCTCCCCGGCCGCCGCCCGCCGACGGCGCCCCGGCCCGGCCCGCACTGGTCCGCCGCCCCGCGCCCGCCGCAATCCCGGCCCCGCACCGGCGCCTCAGCCCTTGCGCAGCCGCACGCCGACCAGTCCCAGGCCGCAGCCGATCAGCCCCAGGCCGACGCCCAGCGGCAGCTGGGTGGTGGAGGCGTCCTGCCAGTGGACGGGGAAGATCGCGGGCACGGCGGCGACGGCCGCGACCGGCTGTCCGGCGGCAGTGGCGGCGTCTGCGGTGTCGACGGCGGCCGGGTCCGAGGCGGCGGCAGCGCCGGGGGCCCCGTTCTCCGCCGCCTCCCCGTCGGTCTCCGGCGGCCCGGCCTCGACGCCCTGCTCCGGGGCCTGCTCGGCGGCCCGGTCGGGGGCCTGCTCCGGATTCTGTTCCGGGCCCTGCCCGACGGCCTGCTCGGCGGCCCGGTCCGGCGCCTGCTCCGGCGCCTGCTCGACGGCCTGCTCGGGGGCCCGGTCCGGCGCCTGCTCGGGAGCCTGCTCGACGGCCTGCTCGGGGGCCCGGTCCGGCGCCTGCTCGGGAGCCTGCTCGACGGCCTGCTCGGGGGCCTGCTCCACGGCGGCGTCGGAGCGCTCGGGCAGCGAGGCCGGGTGGTGCCGGTGGGCCTGCGGGAGGTCGCCGTCCAGCTGCGGATGCGGGTGCGGCACCGGCCGTCGCCGCGGCGCGGCCACCGGCCCGGAGGTGTCCGGTTCCCCGCCCTGCCCGGCGCTCGCCCCCGCCTCCGGCGAGGGAGCGGCCTCCGGCGGGGACAGCACCGCGGACGAGGGCAGTGCCATCGCCGCAGAGGCGGCGGCCAGTGGGAGCGTGAGCCCCAGCACGGCCGCCGCGACCAGCCGCTGGACACGGCCCGGGGAGCGGCGGGAAGTACGACGGTGGTGCGGCGTGACGGGCAGCGGCCCGAGGGATGCGTACGGTGATGCGGCCACGGTCGGAGTCCTTCCGACGGCCGACGGCGCCCGGGGGCGGGATCGGCGGCGGGACTGCTCCGGACCAGATTCGCACGCCCCCGGCGGTACGGCATTTCGGGCGAATTCCCGCCCTGCCTGGCGTCGCCCCGGCGCCGGGCCGCCCCCTTCTCAGGCCCGCAGCACGACCTTCCCGACCTGCTCCCCGCGCTCCAGCACCCGGTGCGCCTCGGCCACGTCGGCCAGCGGCAGCACCCGGTCCACCACCGGCTGCACCACCCCGGACTCGACCAGCGGCCACACGTGCTCCCGCACCGCCGCCACGATCGCCGCCTTCTCCGCCAGCGGCCGGCCGCGCAGGTTGGTGGCGATCACCGCGCCGCGCTTGCGCAGCAGCGCGTTGAGGTCGAGCTCGCCCTTCACCCCGCCCTGGAGTCCGATGATCACCAGCCGCCCGTTGACCGCCAGCGCGTCCACGTTCCGCTGGAGGTACTTGGCGCCCATGATGTCCAGGATCACGTCCGCCCCGGCCCCGCCGGTGGCGTCCCGGAGCGCCTCGACGAAGTCCTGCTCGCGGTAGTCGATCAGGATGTCCGCGCCCAGCTCTGCGCAGCGCGCCAGCTTCTCCCTGCTGCCCGCCGTGACCGCGACCCGCGCGCCGACCGCCTTGGCCAGCTGGATCGCCATCGTGCCGATCCCGCTCGCGCCGCCGTGCAGCAGCACCGTCTCGCCGGGCCGCAGGTGCGCGGTGAGGAAGACGTTGGACCACACCGTGCAGGCGACCTCGGGCAGCGCCGCGGCCTGCTCGACGGACAGCCCCGCGGGCAGCGGCAGCAGCTGCCCGGTGGGCACCGCGACCCGCTGCGCGTAACCGCCGCCGGCCAGCAGGGCGCACACCTCGTCGCCGACCGCCCAGCCGGACACCCCGGGGCCGAGCGCGACGATCCGCCCGGCGCACTCCAGCCCCGGGTAGGGCGAGGCGCCGGGCGGCGGGTTGTAGAAGCCCTGCCGCTGGAGCAGGTCGGCACGGTTGACGGCAGTGGCCGCCACTTCGACCAGGACCTCGCCCTCGGCGGGCACCGGGTCGGGCACCTCGGCCCACACCAGTGCCTCGGGACCTCCGGGTACGGGAATCGTCATCGCATGCATGCCCCGAACCTACTGCGGGGCCGGGGCGGTTGCGCGGTACGGCTCAGCCGGTCGGCAGGACCGTACTGGACTTGATGACGATCACCCGGTCGGTGAGCTGGAGCACGGCGGCCTCCGGCTCGGTGTAGTTGAGCACCCGTCGGCCCCGGACCACCGCGACCACCAGGTCCGCGCACTCGCGCGGGCTGTGCCCGGCCTCCGCCCGGGTGACCGGGCGCTCCACCACGTCCAGCCCGTTGCCGTACGTCAGCAGGTCCTCCATCACCGCCCCGGCGTGCGGACTGAGCATCGACATCCCGAGCAGCCGTCCGGCCGAGCTGGAGCTGGTGACCACGACGTCGGCCCCGCTCTGCCGCAGCAGCGGCGCGTTCTCGTCCTCCCGGACGGCGGCGACCACGGTGGCGGCCTTGTTCAGCTGCCGGGCCGTCAGCGTGATCAGCACGGCGGTGTCGTCCCGCTCCGGCGCGACCACCACCCGGGCCGCGGTGGGCAGCGCGGCACGCACCAGGGTGTCGGTGCGGGTGGCGTCGCCGACCACCCCGACCAGGCCGTGCTGGGCGGCGTGGTCGATCACCTTGCGCTGCGGGTCGACGACGACGATCTCCTCCTTCTTCACCCCCTGTCCGAGCAGGGTGTCGACGGCGCTGCGGCCCTTCGTCCCGTAGCCGATGACGACGGTGTGCTCGCGCACGGTGGACCTCCAGCGGTTCAACCGCCATTGCAGGCGGGTCCGTTCGGTGAGCACCTCCAGGGTGGTGCCGACCAGGATGATCAGGAACACCACGCGCAGCGGGGTGATCACGAAGATGTTGGTGAGCCGGGCGCTGTCGCTGAACGGGGTGATGTCGCCGTACCCGGTGGTGGAGAGCGTCACCGTGGCGTAGTACGCCGCGTCCAGGAAGCTGAGCTCGCCCCCGGCGTTGTCGTTGTAGCCGGCCCGGTCCACATAGACGATGAACGAGGTGGCGACCAGGACGGCGAGCGCCAGCAGCAGCCGGAAGCCGACCTGCCGGACGGCCGGATCGGCCCGCCGGGCGGGCAGCACGATCCCGGCGTCCGCCCACGGCTCCGTCCCCGGGGCCAGGTTGCGTCGGAATCGGTTCACGGCACCTCCAGGAGTTCGACCGGCTCCCCCGCCGCCGCCCCGCCGGGCGGCACCACGGCCAGCGCGTCGGCCCGGGCGAGCCCGCGCAGCATCGCCGGTCCGTCGAAGGCCAGCGGCAGGACGCCCTCGGCGGTCCGCCGGACCGGGTGGAGCCGGGTGTCCGTCCGGTGCCCGGGCAGGGCCGCCGCGGCCGGGGCGAGGACGGGGGCGCCGACGGTCCGCCCGCTGCGGGCGTGCAGCAGCGGCAGGGCGAGGGTGACCGTCCCGGCGACGGCGGCCAGCGGGTTGCCGGGCAGGCCCACCAGGTGGCGTCCGCCGGGGAGTTCGGCCAGCAGCATGGGGTGGCCCGGCCGGACGGCGACGCCGTCCACCAGCAGCCGGGCGCCGACGTCGGCGAGCGCCCGGTGCAGGAAGTCGACCGGTCCGGCGGCCGTTCCGCCGGTGGTGACCACGAGGTCCGCGGTGGAGTGCCGCAGCGCGTCCCGGAGCAGCCCGAAGTCGTCCCGGACGTACCCCACTTCGGCCGGGTCGGCGCCGGCCGCCCGCAGCCAGGGCGGCAGCAGCGGCCCGAGCGCGTCCCGGACCAGCCCCGGACCGGGCACCCCGGCAGTGAGCAACTCGTCGCCCAGGACGAGCAGTTGGACCTCCGGGCGGCGGTGGACCGACAGCCGGTCGTGGCCGCAGGCGGCGGCCAGGCCGAGCACGGCCGGCCCGACCGGAACGCCGGACGGCAGCAACTCCTCGCCCCGGCGGCACTCCTGGCCGCGCGGGCGGACGTCCTGGCCGGTGGCCAGCGGCTGCGGACCGCGGTCGCGCAGCAGCACGCCGTCCGTCCGCCCGTGCTCGCGGCGCAGTACGGCGGTGGCTCCGGGCGGGAGTTGGGCACCGGTGGCGATCTCCACGGCGGTGCCGTCGGCCAGCGCGGCCGGTTCGGCCCGGCCGGCCAGCACCCGGCCGGCGACCCGCCACGGACCGGGGCCGGCGACCGCCCAGCCGTCCATCGCGGAGGTGTCGAAGGCGGGCAGGTCGGTCAGCGCGGAGAGCGGCTCGGCGAGGGTGCGGCCGAGCGCCTCGGCCAGTGGGGCCCGGACCCCGGGCAGCGGGCGCAGCCCGGCCCGGCGCGCGGTCTCCCGGGCCCGGGGCCAGCTCAGCACGCCGGGACCGGTGGACGGTGCGGCCACGGTGGACTGTCCGACCGCGCTCACGACTCGTCCGGCCGCTCGGCGGCGCCCCAGCGCTCGGCGAGCGCCTCGGTCCGCCGGGCCGCCTCGGCGACGGCCTGCTCCCCGCCGCCCTGCCGGGCGGCCGCGTAGCCGATCAGGAAGGCGGTCAGCGGTGCGGCCGGCCGGGCCACTCCGTGCGCGACCACCCGGGCCGTGTCGAGCAGACCACGGACGTCGACGTCCAGGTCGATGCCCAGGTCGGCCTTGACCTCGGCGATCCAGTCATCCAGCGTGCGCTCCATGCGCCCATGCTGCCCGATGGCCGGTTCGCCGAGGTGTTCGCCCCGTGTGCGGCGCGCGTCGTTTCGCTCACACGCCGGTGACGGTGCCGGTGAGGATCACGTCCGGTCGCGCTCGCGGGCCTGCTCCAGGTCCTCCCAGGTGTCGCAGTCGTAGGCGACGTTGTCGGTGTCGGCCACCCGCAGCCGGGCCAGCCCGCCGACCAGGCGGCGCAGCGGCTGGTCGGCCGGATCGCCGAGCGCGGCCAGCGCGGCGCGCAGCGGGCCGGTGCGGTAGGCGGCGGCGAGCGGCTGGTCGCGGCCGCCCGCGTCGACCAGCACGGCGGCCTCCGCGGCCGCGCCGGCCCCGTCGAGGGCGGCGACCAGCCGTTCCACCGTCCGCCGGTCCAGGAAGGGCAGGTCCGCGGCGAGCAGCAGCACGGTGTCCGCGGTGACCAGGCCGAGCCCGGCCGCGACGGCGGCCACCGGTCCGCCGCCGGGCGGCCGCTCCCTGGTCCACTGGACGCCGCCGAGCACGGTCGGCCGGGCCGGGCCGACCACGACGGCGGTACGGGCGCCCGCGCAGGCGGCGAGGACCCGGTCCAGCAGGGTGGTCTCGCCCACCGTCAGCCCGGGTTTGTCGGCGCCGCCGAGGCGCCGGGCGGCCCCGCCCGCCGGAACGATCACGTCGTACGGCGTCATGCGGCCAGTATCCGCCCTATCGCGCCGCGGTCCCGTCGTCCTCCGGCCGCTCCTGCGCCTCCTGCGCGTCTTGCGCCTCCGCGCCGGGCGCGGCCCCGGCCGCGCGGGCGGTGTTGGCCGCCGCGCCCAGCTCCAGGATGGACGGCAGGGTCAGCTCCCCGTACCGCTCGTTCATCGCCGTGACCAGCGCCTCCGGGTCGTCCGGGTGCTCGGCCAGCAGCCGGTCGAAGTCCTGGAGGTACTCGCCGGTGAAGGCCAGCACCCGGGCGGCGTCGTCGCCCTGGCCCGGGGCGCGGTGGCCGGCGATCACCCGGTCCGCGCCGAGGTCGGCGATCCGGCCGAGGTTGTGCCCCCAGACGGTGCGCTGGGCCGGGGTGGTGTCGGCGGTCCAGACGTGGGTGCCGTTGTGGACGAAGTCCCCAGCGATCACGGTGCGGACGCTCGGCACGTGGACGACCGTGGAGTCCCCGCAGTCGGCCTGGCCGAGCAGCAGCACGGGGATCACCTGGCGGTCCAGCATCAGCGGCTGCGGCAGCAGCGGGGCGGGGATCAGCGGGTGGTCCGGGATGTCGTCGCCGTACACCGGCTTCCACTGCGCGACCTTCGCGGCGACGGTGCGCCGGATGCCCTCGACCACGGCCGGGGCGGCCAGCAGCTGCGCGTCGGGGAAGAGCCGCAGCACCTCCTCGGCGCCGAAGTAGTGGTCCGGGTGCTGGTGGGTGACCACCACGGCGAGCAGCCGTCTGCCCTTGCCGGCGACCCACTCGGCCAGCTCGCGCCCGGCGCTGCGGGTCAGCTGGGCGTCCACCAGGATCGCGGTCCGCTCGCCGAGGATCAGCGTGGAGGTGGCGAAGAAGGCCGACTCGGGGCCGGTGAAGACGGCGACCTCCAGCGGCCGGGCCGGCTGTCCGGCCTCCGGCGGCTCGGCGCCCGCGGCCGGCCCGGCCTGGGCACGCTCCGCGCCGGCGCTCTCCTCGGACGGGGACGTCGTCACGGGCTGCTCCCTCTGGTCGGCGGTCGGATGTCCTGCGCCCTACAGCATGGAAGCACCGGCGGCCGAATGCGCGGAAGGCGCGCCCGGCGGGGCGCGCCTCCGCTCCACGTCACACCGCGCTCCGGGCGGCACGTGCGGAAGGGCCCGGCCACCGGTTCCGGCGGACGGGCCCTTCGGCCACGGGAGGGCTGTTCGGTCGGTCAGCGCCGGGCGCCGCGCAGCCGGGACAGCCGGTCGGTGACGCCCCAGGTGGTCACCCGCCACAGTGCCTCGACCACGATGCTGCGGCTCATCTTGGACGCGCCGAGCTCGCGCTCGACGAAGGTGATCGGCACCTCGGCGACCTTGAACCCGGCCTTCACCGTGCGCCAGGCCAGGTCGACCTGGAAGCAGTACCCGGCCGAGGCGACCTCGTCCATGCCCAGGCCCAGCAGGGTCTCCTTGCGGAACGCCCGGTAGCCGCCGGTGACGTCCCGGATCGGCACGCCCAGCATCAGCCGCGAGTAGGTCGAGCCGCCGCGCGAGAGCAGCAGCCGCGACTTCGGCCAGTTCACCACCCGGCCGCCCGGCACCCAGCGCGAGCCCAGCACCAGGTCGGCGCCACGCAGCGCGCCCAGCAGCCGGTCGAGCTCCTCGGGCTGGTGCGAGCCGTCCGCGTCCATCTCGACCAGGACGTCGTAGCCGTTGTCGATGCCCCAGCGGAAGCCCGCGAGGTAGGCGGCGCCCAGGCCCTCCTTGCCCTTGCGGTGCATGACGTGGACGTGCTCGTCCTCGACGGCCAGCTTGTCGGCCAGTTCGCCGGTGCCGTCGGGGCTGTTGTCGTCGGCGACCAGCACGTGCGCCTCGGGCACGGCGGCACGGACCCGGCCGACGATCCGCTCGACGTTCTCCGCCTCGTTGTAGGTCGGGATGATCACCAGGACCTTGCCGAGATCAGCAAAACTCTGCTGGTTCACGGTCACGTACAAACCTCTCGGCCGATGGCGGGGGTCTCGGAACACCGGCGCCCGCACTCTGGAACGCGGCTCCGCCGGCAACCCGCCGGGGAGGTCCCGGTGGCGAACTGCGCGCAGGGCGGAGGCTACTGCGTCCTGGCATCCTACTACCGCGCCGGGAACCACCCGCCCGACCGTGGCACTCCCACCCGATGCCCGCCGTTTCCCGTTGGGTGACACCGGTCGGCTAGGGTCGTTTCCCTTGCCCGTGCCCGGACCGCCCGCACCGCCGGGACCATCCCGGCGATCCGGACTCGGGACACCCGGGGCCGCCCAGACAGCGAAGGAGTAGGACCGCGCGCATGGACAGGCTCGTCAACACCGTCCGCCCGTACGCCTGGGGGTCGCTCACCGCCCTGCCCGAGCTGCTCGGGCAGCGGCCGACCGGTGAACCGCAGGCCGAGTTGTGGATGGGCGCCCACCCCGGGGCACCGTCGCGCGCCGACCGCGGCGAGGGCCCGCGCCGGCTGGACGAGCTGATCGCCGCCGACCCCGAGGGCGAACTGGGCGCCGCGAGCGTCGCCAGGTTCGGCCCGGCCCTGCCGTTCCTCTTCAAGGTCCTGGCCGCGGGCATCCCGCTGTCCATCCAGGCCCACCCCACCCTCGACCAGGCCCGGGCCGGTTTCGCCGCCGAGAACGCCCTCGGGATCCCCCTGGACGCCCCCGAGCGCAACTACCGGGACGCCAACCACAAGCCCGAGATGGTCTGCGCGCTGGGCGATTTCGAGGGCCTGTGCGGCTTCCGCCGACCGGCCGGGGCGGCCCGGCTGCTGACCGGACTCGCGGTGCCCGGGCTCGCCCCCGTGATCGAGCGGCTGGCCGCCGGTGGGGGCACCTCCCGGCCGAAGGCCGGGGGAGAGTCCGAGGCGCTGCGCGGCGCCCTGACCGCCGCCCTCTCGCTGGACGGGGAGACCGTCCGGCGGACCGTCGAGGTGCTGGCGCTGACCGACCCCGACGGGGAGTACGCCCCGTACGCCCGGATCGCCGAGGACTTCCCGGACGACCGCGGCGTGATCGCCGGCATGCTGCTCAACCACGTCCGGCTGCGGGCCGGCCAGGCGCTCTACCTGGGCGCCGGCGTGCCGCACGCCTACCTGTCCGGCGTCTGCGTGGAGCTCCAGGCCAACTCCGACAACGTGCTGCGGGCCGGTCTCACCCCGAAGCACATCGACGTGCCGGAGCTGCTGGAGGTCGTGGTCTTCGAGGCCGGCGCCCCCGAGGTGCTGGAACCGTCCCCGGTCGCGGGCACCCCGGGCGAGGAGCTCTACCCCGTCCCGATCGACGAGTTCCGGCTCTCCCGCTTCGTCCTGGACGGCACGGAGCGCGGGATCGACGGCCGCACCCCGCAGATCCTGCTCTGCACCGAGGGCGCCACCCGCCTGACCGCCGCCGACGGCACCGTCCTGGACCTGGCCCGCGGCCAGTGCGCCTTCCTCCCCGCCACCGGCGCCCCGACCCGCCTGAGCGGCACCGGCAGCACGCTGTTCCGCGCCACCGTCACCGTCTGACCGGCCCCCCACGCGCTCCGGGCTCAGTCCCGGGTCATGTCGACGAAGCGCGAGTAGTGGCCCTGGAAGGCCACCGTGATGGTCGCGGTCGGACCGTTTCGGTGCTTGGCGACGATCAGGTCGGCCTCGCCCGCGCGGGGGGACTCCTTCTCGTAGGCGTCCTCGCGGTGCAGCAGGATGACCATGTCGGCGTCCTGCTCGATCGAGCCGGACTCGCGGAGGTCGGAGACCATCGGCCGCTTGTCGGTGCGCTGCTCGGGACCACGGTTCAGCTGGGACAGCGCGATGACCGGGACTTCCAGCTCCTTGGCCAGCAGCTTGAGGTTACGGGACATGTCCGAGACCTCCTGCTGACGGTTCTCGGCCCGCCGGGAGCCGCCGGACTGCATCAGCTGGAGGTAGTCGATGACGACCAGCTTGATGTCGTTGCGCTGCTTCAGCCGACGGCACTTGGCCCGGATCTCCATCATCGACAGGTTCGGCGAGTCGTCGATGAACAGCGGCGCCTCGCTGACGTCGGGCATCCGGCGGGCCACCCGCGTCCAGTCGTCGTCCGTCATGTTCCCGGAGCGCATGTGGTGCAGCGCCACCCGCGCCTCGGCGGAGAGCAGGCGCATGGCGATCTCGTTGCGGCCCATTTCGAGCGAGAAGATGACGCTCGGCAGCTTGTGCTGGATCGAGCAGGCCCGCGCGAAGTCCAGCGCGAGGGTGGACTTGCCCATGGCGGGGCGGGCCGCGATGACGATCATCTGGCCGGGGTGGAGGCCGTTGGTCAGCGCGTCGAAGTCGGCGAAGCCGGTCGGCACGCCGGACATCTGGCCCTGCCGGGAGCCGATCGCCTCGATCTCGTCGAGGGCGCCCTCCATGATGTCGGCGAGCGGCGCGTAGTCCTCGCTGGTGCGCTGCTCGGTGACGGCGTAGATCTCCGCCTGGGCGGCGTTGACGATCTCGTCCACGTCGCCCTCGGCCGCGTAGCCCATGCCGGCGATCCGGGTGCCCGCCTCGACCAGCCGGCGCAGCACCGCGCGCTCGTGGACGATCTGGGCGTAGTACTCGGCGTTGGCCGCGGTCGGGACGGAGTTGACCAGGGTGTGCAGGTACGAGGCGCCGCCGACCCGCTGGAGCTCGCCGCGCTTGGTCAGCTCGCCGGCCACGGTGATCGGGTCGGCCGGCTCGCCGCGGGCGTAGAGGTCGAGGATCGCGCCGTGCACCATCTCGTGCGCGGGCCGGTAGTAGTCGGCCGGCTTGAGCACCTCGACCACGTCGGCGATGGCGTCCTTGGAGAGCAGCATGCCGCCCAGGACGGACTGCTCGGCGGCCAGGTCCTGCGGCGGGACGCGCTCGAAGCCGTCCGCCCCGCCGTCGCCGTCGCCCTCGTCCTGGCGCTGTCGGCCGCCTTCCGACCGGCCGCCCTTGCCACCCTTCTGGAAGCCGCCCTTCTGGAAGCCGTCGCGGCCACCGCCCTGACGTCCCTCGCCGCGGCCGCGCGAGACCGGCAGCCGGTCTCCCGGGCCGTCCGGGAAGGGCGCGTCGTCGAAGGCGCCGGCCGGGAAGGGGTCCTCGGCGGTCTGCCAGTCCTCCTCCGGCGGCGGGGCGTCGTGGTCGTCGTACTGGGGGCCGGTCACGCGTGTTCCCCGATCAGCGAGTGGTGCGAAGTTGGAGCGGGCTTGCCGGTGGCTGGATGGAGCGGATCCGCTCCTCTTTGTACGCCACGGCTCCGACAAATCGGACGCCGGTGCGGCGGGAGTGTCGGGCGGAGGGCCCACGCTAAGGCGCCGGACGCCGTTGCGCCAAGGCGGTTATCCACAGGGGGTGTGGATGACCGGCCCTCTCCTGTGGAGAACTGCCGCAAAGCTGTGGACACCCCTGTGGACGTTCCTGTGGACAACCGGACCATCGATCCACCGTCAACCTGTTGACCTGGGATTACCTCGTTCCGGGCCTGTGCATGAGAAATTCTTCACACACCTCCGAACGGCTGTGGGCACAGAGCGGGCGAACCGCGCCGCTCAAGATTTCGAGTAATGGTCACATAGCACTTACATCCATTACCTGTGGATGAGTAGCCTGGAGCCCATGACCGCCTCGCCCACGACCCCGGCCCCGGCCCCCTCGCGACGCCGGCACGACCGGGAGATCCTCGCCCTGGCCGTCCCGGCCTTCGGCGCGCTCGTCGCCGAACCGCTCTTCCTGATGGCCGACTCGGCGATCGTCGGCCACCTCGGCACCCCCCAGCTGGCCGGGGTGGGCGTCGCCTCCGCCGCGCTCTCCACCGCGACCGGCGTGTTCGTCTTCCTCGCCTACGCCACCACCGCGGCGGTCGCCCGCCGGATCGGCGCCGGAGACCGCCGGGGCGCCGTGCAGCAGGGCATCGACGGCATCTGGCTCGCCCTGGCCCTGGCCGTCCCGGTGGTGCTCCTCACCCTGCTGCTGGCCCCCTGGGCGGCCGACGTGCTGGGCGCCTCGGCGACCGCCGCGCCGCACGCGGTGACGTACCTGCGGATCAGCTCCCTGGGCATCCCGGCGATGCTCATGGTGCTGGCCGCCACCGGTGTGCTGCGCGGACTCCAGGACACCCGCACACCGCTGGTGGTGGCCGTCGCCGGCTTCGCCGCCAACATCGGCCTGAACGTCGGCCTGGTGTACGGCGCCGGACTCGGGGTGGCCGGGTCGGCCTGGGGCACCGTACTCGCCCAGACCGGAATGGCCGCCGCCTACCTGGTCGTGGTGGTCCGCGGCGCCCGCCGGGAGGGGGCTTCGCTGCGGCCGGACACGGCAGGCATCCGGGCCGGCGCCAGGGCCGGCGGCCCGCTGCTGGTCCGGACGATCAGCCTGCGCGCGGTGCTGATGACCGCCACCGCGGTGGCCGCCAGGCTCGGCGACGACCAGGTGGCCGCCCACCAGATCACCATGGCGCTGTTCAACTTCCTGGCCTTCGCGCTGGACGCCATCGCGATCGCCGGCCAGGCCATCATCGGCCGCTACCTCGGCGCCTCGGACGTCCCCGGCGCCCGGGCCGCCACCCGCCGGATGGTCGAGTGGGGCATCGTCTCCGGGCTGGTGCTCGGCCTGCTGGTGGTCCTCGCCCGCCCGCTGTACGTCCCGCTGTTCACGCCCGATCCGGCCGTCCGGGCCCAGCTGGACACGGCCCTGCTGCTGCTCGCGCTCACCCAGCCGGTGGCCGGCCTGGTATTCGTGCTGGACGGCGTGCTGATGGGCGCCGGGGACGGGCCGTACCTGGCGTGGGCGGGGCTCGCGACCCTGGCGGTATTCGTCCCGGTGGCCCTGGCGGTCCCGGCCACCGGCACCGGACTGGCCGGGCTCTGGTGGGCGATGAACCTGTTCATGCTGCTGCGGGCCGGCTTCCTGGCCTGGCGCGCCCGCGGCGGCAAGTGGCTGGTCACCGGGGCGGTGCGCGGCTGAAACGCCTCCGGACGGGACTCCCGCGGGGGTCCCGTCCGGACATGACCGAGGGCCGGACTCCCGGAGGAGTCCGGCCCTCGGGCCTTGGCTACGGAGCTCAGGCAGCCACGACGGCGACGTCGAGGTTGGCCACGACGTCCGAGTGCAGCTTGACCGAGACCTTGTGGGAACCCACGGTCTTGATCGGCGAGGCGATCGCGACGGCGCGCTTGTCCACGGCCGGGCCGCCGGCGGCCTTGATGGCCTCGACGACGTCGGACTGGGTCACCGAGCCGAACAGGCGGCCGGCCTCGCCCGAGCGGACGGCCAGCTTGACCTGGACGCCCTCGAGCTTGCCCTTGACCTCGTTGGCGGCCTCGAGGGTCTGGATGGCGTGGATCTTCCGGGCGCGACGGATGGCGTCGACGTCCTTCTGACCACCCTTGGTCCAGCGGATGGCGAAGCCACGCGGGACCAGGTAGTTGCGGGCGTAGCCGTCCTTGACCTCGACGACCTCGCCGGCGGAGCCGAGACCCGGCACCTCGTGCGTGAGGATGATCTTCATTACTTGGTCACCCTCTCTTAGCGCGCGGTGCTGGTGTAGGGCAGCAGCGCCATCTCACGGCTGTTCTTCACGGCCGTGGCGACGTCGCGCTGGTGCTGGGTGCAGTTGCCGGTCACCCGACGGGCACGGATCTTGCCGCGGTCGGAGATGTACTTCCGCAGCAGGTTCGTGTCCTTGTAGTCAACGTAGTTGACCTTGTCCTTGCAGAAGACGCAAACCTTCTTCTTCGGCTTGCGAGCAGGCGGCTTCGCCATTGTGTGCTCCATTTGGGGTTCACGGCCCGGCGGGCGTCCGGGGACGCCGGCCGCCGGGCCGCACGAAATCTGTCAGCTCTTAGAACGGGGGCTCTTCCGAGAAACCGCTACCACCGGACGGGGCACCCCAGCCGCCGCCCTGGTTTCCACCGGACGGGGCGCTGGAGGCCCAGGGGTCGTCGGAGGGACCGGACTGGCCGCCACCGGAGTTTCCACCCCAGTTGCCGCCGCCCTGCTGGCCGCCACCGCCGCCGCCCCAGTTACCGCCGCCCTGCTGGCCGCCGCCCTGCTGGCCGCCGAAGCCGCCACCGGGGCCGCCGGACCGGTTGGCCCGGGTGACCTTGGCGGTCGCCGAGCGCAGGCTCGGACCGACCTCGTCGACCTCGACCTCGAAGACCGTCCGCTTCTCGCCTTCCTTGGTCTCGTAAGACCGCTGGCGCAGTCGGCCCTGCACGATGACGCGCATGCCGCGCTGCAGCGACTCGGCCACGTTCTCCGCCGGCTGCCGCCAGACGTTGCACGTGAGGAAGAGGCTCTCGCCGTCCTTCCACTCGTTCGTCTGACGGTCGAAGGTGCGGGGGGTGGACGCGATGCGGAACTTCGCGACCGCCGCACCCGACGGGGTGAAGCGCAGCTCGGGGTCGTCGACGAGATTGCCGACGAGGGTGATGACGGTCTCGCCTGCCATGGTGGTGATGACCTCTCGGGAAGATGTCCGTTCGCCGCTGTTTCACGTGAAACAGCGGACGCGAGCTACCCGAGACCCGAAGGCCTCAGAGGTGGCTCAGTGGGTGTCCGGGCGCAGGACCTTGGTCCGCAGAACCGACTCGCTCAGGCCCAGCTGGCGGTCGAGCTCCTTGACGACCTCAGGCGTGGCCTTGAGGTCGATGACCGAGTAGATGCCCTCGGACTGCTTGTTGATCTCGTAAGCCAGACGGCGGCGACCCCAGGTGTCGACCTTCTCCACCTTGCCACCCGCGTTGCGGACGACGGCGAGGAAGTTCTCGATCAGGGGGGAGACAGCGCGCTCCTCGACCGAGGGGTCGAGGATGACCATCAGCTCGTAGTGACGCATGAGTAACCCACCTCCTTTGGACTCAGCGGCCACGGTCTCTCCGTGGCAGGAGGGTTGTGCGTAGCGTCGGCACCGGAGCAGTGACGACTCCGGCCCACCGTAGCGGCCGGGTCGGACAGTCGACCCCCTGCTCCACCCGAAAGTGGTCGTCGCCCGGAAGCGGACGCAAAGGGGGCACAACTACACCAGTGCAGACGGCACAGCCTACCTGCACCCGGACGGCCGAACAAAACGCATAGGGGTTGTGAGAGCGACCCAAGCACCGCAATCTGGACGGAACGGGATTCCTGCCCGTTCGTCTCCACGCCAGGAGGTGGGACCCATGGCCCAGTCCGTCCACCGCATGCCCGCCCTCACGCTGAACACCGACGGCCACCCGCACCCCCGCGAGAACACCCTGGTGGGCGTCACCGCCCTGCTGGGCGTGATCGCGTTCACCACCTCGTTCTTCCACAACCTGCACCTGCTGACCTCGTGGACCGGCCTGTTCGGCATCGTCACGGGCCTGTGGGGCATGTTCGTCTCGGTCACCACCGCCGAGCGCTTCGTCCTGATGGTCTCGCTCGGCGCCGCCGCGCTCGGCTTCTACCTCGGCATCGCCCGGGGCGGTCTCTGGGGCTGACCCCTCCCCCGCGCCCGCCCCGCGCCACCCCCACTGGGACCGAGCCCACAGGGCCCGCCCGGAACCCTCGCCGCCCCCGTCGCGTATCTGCAGAGGAGACAGGTACCCGGCGGGGGCGCCGTCGTGCCCACCACGACGGGTGCCCGAGCCCCGGACGATAGGGTCAGCCCGAGAACTGGGGCCACCGCAGCCCGACCGACGAGGAGCACCGAGCAATGAGCCTGCGCCTGAGGACGATCACCCGCGAGGAGCACCTCGCCTTCATCAGGAGCCGCGCCTCGGCCAGCCACATGCAGGTGCCGTCGTGGGGTGACGTGAAGGCCGAGTGGCGGTCCGAGTCGATCGGCTGGTTCGACGAGGCCAACCAGCTCGTCGGCGCCGGCCTGGTCCTGTACCGCCAGCTGCCCAAGCTCAAGCGCTACCTCGCCTACCTGCCCGAGGGCCCGGTCATCGACTGGTTCGACCGCGACCTCGACCGCTGGCTCTCCCCGATGCTGGCGCACCTCAAGTCGCAGGGCGCGTTCTCGGTGAAGATGGGCCCGCCGATCGTCATCCGCCGCTGGAACGCCCCCACCATCAAGGAGGCCATCGCCGCCAAGCAGGCCAAGCGGCTGCGCGACGTCGAGGCCGACTGGTACGAGGCCCGCGCCTTCGAGGTGGCCGACCGGCTGCGCAAGGCCGGCTGGCTCCAGGGCGAGGACGGCGGCGCGGGCTTCGGCGACGTCCAGCCCCGCTACGTCTTCCAGGTGCCGCTGGCCAACCGCTCGCTGGACGACATCCACAAGAACTTCAACCAGCTCTGGCGCCGCAACATCAAGAAGGCCGAGAAGAGCGGCGTCGAGGTCGTCCAGGGCGGCTACGACGACCTGCCGATCTTCCACCAGCTCTACCTGGTCACCGCCGAGCGCGACAAGTTCACCCCGCGCCCGCTGGCCTACTTCCAGCGGATGTGGAAGGCCCTCGTGGCCGAGGACCCGAACCGCATGCGGCTCTACATCGCCTACCACCAGGGCGAGCCGCTGGCCGCCACCACGATGCTCGTGGTCGGCGAGCACGTCTGGTACTCCTACGGCGCCTCGGCCAACCACAAGCGCGAGGTCAAGCCGTCCAACGCCATCCAGTGGCGGATGATGCGCGACTCCTACGCCCTCGGCGGCGGGGTGTACGACCTGCGCGGCATCAGTGACACCCTGGACGAGGACGACCACCTGTTCGGTCTGATCCAGTTCAAGGTCGGCACCGGCGGCCAGGCGGCCGAGTACCTCGGCGAGTGGGACTTCCCGCTCAACAAGCTGCTGCACAAGGCCCTCGACCTCTACATGTCCCGCCGCTGAGGAGGCTGCCCCGATGACGCTGTCGCTCTACCTCGACACCGAACGCTGGCGCACCCACCAGCGCTCCGTCCTCGCCGAGTTCCCCGGCCTGGTGCCGGTCGCCAAGGGGAACGGCTACGGCCTGGGCAACCACCGGCTGGCCGAGGAGGCGACGCTGCTGGGCACCGGGGTGCTCGCCGTCGGTACCGCGTACGAGGCGGCCGACGCCGCCGAGTGGTACGGCGGCGAGCTGCTGGTGCTCACCCCGTACCGGGTCGGCGAGGAGGCGCTGCCGCTGCCGCACGCCCGGGTGATCCGGACGGTGGCCAGCGTGGACGCGCTGCGCGCGCTGCACGGCGCCCGGGTGGTGCTGGAGTGCATGACCACCATGCGCCGGCACGGCGTGAGCGCGGACGACCTGCGCACCGTCGCCGCCGAGCTGGAGGGCGTGAGCTTCGAGGGCCTGGCGCTGCACCTGCCGATGGACCGGCCGGACGGCTCCAGCCCCGTCGAGGAGGTCGCGTACTGGGTGGACACCGCCCGGGCGGCCGGCATCCCGGTGCACACCGTGTTCGTCAGCCACCTCGGCGCGGCCGGCCTGGACCAGCTGGCCCAGCGCTACCCGCAGACGGTCTTCCGGGCCCGGATCGGCACCCGGCTCTGGCTGGGCGACCACGCCGCGCTGGAGGTCCGGGCCACCGTCCTGGACGTCACCCAGCTGCGGAAGGGCGACCGCTACGGCTACCGCCAGCACCCGGCGCCCTCCGACGGCCACATCCTGGTGGTCGCCGGCGGCACCGCGCACGGCATCGGCCTGGAGGCGCCCAAGTACGTCCAGAGCATGGGGGCGCGGGCCAAGGGCATCGCCCGGGCCGGCCTGGCGACGGTCAACAAGACCAAGTCGCCGTTCCACTGGGCCGGCAAGCAGCTGTGGTTCGCCGAGCCGCCGCACATGCAGGTCTCGCTGCTGTTCCTGGACGGGGAGACCACGCCCCCCGCGATCGGCGAGGAGCTCGGTCTCCAGGTCCGGCACACCACCACGCACTTCGACCGCGTGGTGGACCGCTGAGCTACGGCTTCTCGGCCGGCTCCGGCAGTTCGGGCTCGTCGAGCCACTGCCCGGGGCCGGCCGGCGCGTACGCGGCGTAGCTCTCCTCCTCGCGCAGCCGACGGGCGGTGCCCAGCACGGACACGTCCGGGGCGTGGTCCAGCACCCCGCCGGAGGGGTCGTCGCTGCCGTCCCAGCGGACCGGGTCGTGGTCCGGGTGGAGGACGTCGCGGACCACCAGGGCGACCAGGTAGAGCGTGCCCAGCAGGTGCAGTCCGATCGCGAAGTGGTACCAGCCCTCGCTGATCCCGTGCTGCTTGGAGCCGGTGACCAGGCCCAGGTGGGACCAGATGCCCAGGGTGTAGAGCACCTCGCAGGCCTGCCAGATCAGGAAGTCCCGCCAGCGCGGCCGGGCCAGCACCGCGAGCGGCAGCAGCCAGAGCGCGTACTGCGGCGAGTACACCTTGTTGACCAGCACGAAGAGCGCGACCACCAGGAAGGCCAGCTGGGCGAAGCGCGGCCGGCGCGCGGCCGAGAAGCCGAGCCACGCTATGGCCAGGCAGCCCAGCACCATCAGCACGCCGATGTAGACGTCGAGGTCGGCCAGCCCGGCGCCGCGGCGCTGCATCAGGATCAGCCAGAACGAGCCGTAGTCCTCGCCGCGGTGCTTGCTGAACACGTAGAAGGTCGACCAGCCCCGCCAGTTGGCCAGCATGATCGGCAGGTTGACCACCAGCCAGGCGCCGACCGCGCCGCCCAGCATCACCCGGAACTCGCGCCACTTGCCGGCCCGCCAGCAGAGCACCAGCAGCGGGCCGATCAGCAGCAGCGGATAGAGCTTTGCCGCGGTGGCCAGACCGATGAAGACACCGGCCCAGCCCGGCCGGGCACCGGCCCACCAGGCCATCGCCACGGCGGCCAGGGCGACCGCGAGCAGGTCCCAGTTGACGGTGCCGTTGAGCAGCAGGACCGGGGCGAGCGCGAACAGCAGCGCGTCCCACGGGCGGCGCCGGTGGGTGCGCGAGAGCGCCACCGCGGCGACCACGGCGCAGGCCATCAGCAGCCCGGCGTTGATCGCCCAGAACCACTGCTCCTGGCTCTGCTGGTCGCCGCCGCCGGGCGTCAGCCAGGCCGCGACCTGCATGAACAGGCCGGTCAGCACCGGGTACTCCAGGTACTGGAGATCCCCCGAGGAGCCCGGGATGCGGTCCACGTACGGGTGCAGCCCGGCCGCGAAGCCGCGTCCGGAGAACAGGTGCGGGATGTCGCTGTAGCAGGCGTGGATGTACTGCGGCGAGCCCGGCTGGAACCAGGCCTGCTCGTAGCAGGGCAGCTTCTGCACCATGCCGAGCACCGACACCACGATCACCGCGAGCGCCAGGAAGCGCGCCGGGATCCACCAGGAGACGCCGAGCAGCGCACGGCGGCCCGGCGGCCCGCCGAACACCTCGCTGCCGGCCGCCGCCACCGGGTCCTCGTCGGCCGGGACGACCACGGTGTTGACCGGTGGCGCGGCCGTGGCGACGGCTGCCGGGAGGGGCCCTGCGGCGGCGCCGGACCCGACCGGGCCGGCGGTTTCGTCACGATCGCTCGACGTCATGCCGGACATCCTGCCGCACCGATCCCGTCGGGACGAGGAGGCCCCCGCAACGGTCCGCGCCCCCGCCCGGCGGGCGAGCCGCCGGTCACGGCGCGACGGGCGGGCCGGACACCGCGGTGATCCGGACGAAAACGGCGGTGGGGGCCCTCCCAGGAGGACCGCCACCCCCCGTCGGGGTCGAGCCCGGACCGGGCTACTGCCCCGCTGCCGCGCCCAGCAGGCCGCCCCCC
>NZ_JBSHAP010000057.1:30008-56548 GCF_053611565.1 Kitasatospora sp. NPDC054795 | reverse complement strand
CCGCGCCCGCGCATCCCTCGCGGACGCGGGCCCTCGTGCCCGTTTCACGCCCCCCCGCACCCACCGACCGGAAGAACCGGCCCACGACTGCCGCCTCGCACCGGGACGTTCACGGCGGCGGGGTGGTCGGCCGGCTCCCCGGGATCTGACGTTCGCCCACCTCCCCATCCGTACCGGCGATGTGACTGCCCACCCGGTGGAAGTACGCGGCCGGGGGTGGCGTTCGGGTGGTGTCGAACCGCCGCCCGGACGAGATCCCGCCCTGTCGGCAACTGTCGGCGCCCCGCCTTGTGCATGGGTGGAGAGGGCATTCCGATGCCCTCTCCCTGTTCCCCGAGGTGCGGAGCTTTCATGTCACCGCTGTCCGTGGTCCGTCGCCTGGCCCTCGTCCTCCTGCTTCCCCTGCTCGCTCTCGCCGGAGTTGTCGGCAGCGCCACGGCGTCGTCCGCCGCGGGCGCGGCCACGGGAGTCCGGACGGGCGTGGACTGGGACGCCGTCGCCCGGTGCGAGAGCGGAGGGCGCTGGAACATCGCCACCGGGAACGGCTACTACGGCGGACTGCAGTTCGACGCGGCGACCTGGCGCTCCAACGGAGGCCTCGGCTACGCGCCCCGCGCCGACCAGGCCACCCGCGAGCAGCAGATCGCCGTGGCCGAGAACCTCGCCGCACGCCGCGGCCTGGCCCCGTGGCCGGCCTGCGGAAGGCGTGCCGCCAACGGCGGCGATCACACCGTCGAGCACGCCGCCCGCGACCACCGCCCGACACAGGCACGGCCCCACTCCCCCGCGCCCTTGCTCCGCGCCGACGACGACGCCTCGGACGACGTGAACGGCGACGATTCGGACACCTGGACCGTGCGACCCGGCGACACCCTCAGCGGTATCGCCCAGATCCTCGGCGTCCCGGACGACTGGCCGGCCCTCCACGAGCTGAACCGCGAGGTCATCGGTGACGACCCCGACCTGCTCCTGCCCGGCCAGGTCCTCGCGCTGCGTTGACGAACGTGAACGAACGCGAACGAGCGTGCACGCCCCTGCGGACTCCTCCGGCCCTCGGCCGAGCGTGCGATCCGGCGTTCGCGCCGTAGCTGTCAGCCAGCCGCCAGGATCTCCACGCCGCGCGTCGCGAGTTGCCCGAGGACCGGGTGGCCGGGATCGGCGTCGGTGATCAGTCCGCTGATGTCCTCCCAGGGCAGGACGCGGAACCGGGAGGCGGTGCCGATCTTCTCGGACGAGGCGAGGACGTAGGTGTCCGCGGCCCGTGCGGCCAGGGCGCGTTTCATCGCGGCCTCGTCCGCGTCGCCGGTGGTCAGTCCGGCTTCGGGGTGCACGCCGGTGACGCCGAGCAGGCACAGGTCGGCCGAGACGTTCTGGGCGGCCTCGACGGCGGCGGCGCCGCAGGTGACCGCCGAGTGCTTGAAGAGGCGGCCGCCGAGCAGGAAGACCTCGGCCCGGGCATGGTCGAGCAGCGCGGCCGCGATCGTCGGGCTGTGGGTGATCACGGTGCAGGCCAGGTCCGGCGGGAGGGCGTGGGCGACGGCGAGCGCGGTGGTGCCGCCGTCCAGGATCACGGCGCCGCCCGGCCGGACGAGCGCGGCGGCGACCGCGGCGACCAGCCGCTTGCCGTCCGGTGTGACCGATTGCCGGGCCGCGTAGTCCGCGACGGCCGGGGAGACGGGCAGCGCCCCGCCGTAGACGCGCTGGCAGAGTCCTTCGGCGGCCAGGTCGCGCAGGTCGCGGCGCACGCTGTCCTCGGAGATGCCGAGGTCCGCGGCGACGTCCTTGGCCACGATCTTGCCCTCGCGGGCGAGCAGGCCCAGCAGGTGGTCACGTCTCTCGGCAGCCAGCATCCGTACTTTCTCCTGTTCTTGCACGTTTCTGCGTGTATCGTAGCGCGCCATGACCGAGAAGCCCATGCTCGTCCTCATCGCCGGCCCGTACCGCTCCGGAACCGACGGCGACCCACAGGCCATGGCCGCGAACCTCGCCCGCTTCGAAGCAGCGGCCTGGCCGGTCTTCGCGGCCGGCCACGTCCCGGTGATCGGGGAATGGATCGCTCTGCCCGTGCTGCGCTCCGCCGGTGCGGGGCCCACCGACCCCCTCGCCGACCAGGTCCTCTACCCGACCGCCGACCGCCTGCTCGCCCACTGCGACGCCGTGCTCCGGCTCCCCGGCGACTCCGCTGGGGCCGACCAGGACGTCGCCACCGCCCGAAGGCGCGGCCTGCCCGTCTACCACGACGTCGCCGACCTCCCGCGCCACGCCCCGCAGGGGACGGCGTGACCCCCCGCCCCGGGACCGACATCCCGGACCACCGCGGCCGCACCGGCCTCGACCGCGCCGGACGCGACCTGACCCGCAACCCCGACGTCGTGGTGCGCGACGTGGAACTCACCTCCCAGGGCTGGCACGTCCTGCGCCGCACCACGTTCGACTACCGGCGCCACGACGGACGCTGGGTCACCCAGCAGCGCGAGACCTACGACCGCGGAAACGGCGCGGTCGTCCTGCCGTACGACGCCGAGCGCGGCCTGGTGCTGCTCACCCGCCAGTTCCGCTACCCGGCCTACGTCAACGACCACCCGGACGGCATGCTCGTCGAGGCCGCCGCCGGGCTGCTCGACGGCGACAACCCGCTCGCCGCCGTCCGGCGCGAGAGCGCCGAGGAACTCGGCGTCACGCTCGGCCCGCTCACCCACGTCCTCGACGCCTACATGAGCCCCGGCTCCGTCACCGAGCGCCTGCACTTCTACGCCGCCCCCTACACCCCGGCCGACCGCACCGGAACCGGTGGCGGACTCGAGGAGGACGGCGAGGACATCGAGGTGCTCGAACTGCCCTTCGCCGACGCCCTCGCCATGGTCCGCGACGGACGCATCACCGACGGCAAGACCATCCTGCTCCTGCAGTGGGCCGCCCTGGACGGACCCTTCGCCACTGCGCCGGCCGCCCGGCCAGGGGCGATCGAGGGCTCGTGAGTCACGGGCCGCGCGGACGCACGGGGCCGTACGCCCTGCCCGACGACGTATTCTCGATCGGTTTCCGCCCGAACCGTTGACCATGGGCGGCGTGCGGCGCTTGGCTCTCCTCCGGGCCCGCCGACACGGGGAGCAGGGGCGGGCCGGACCAACCATCCGGGGAGGACGCATCACCATGCAATCGACTAACCGAACGACCCGCACGCGTCGACTGGCGCGCGCCGCCGGCGTTCTCGCGGTGGCCGCCGTCGTCACCGTCACCGCCGCACCGGCCCAGGCGGCTCCGTCCTGGGGCCCCGTTTCCCGGGTCGACCTCGGCGTGGACGGCTCCCTGGCGAACCGGCACTCCACGAGCCTGGGCATCAGCGGCAACGGCCGCTACGCGCTGTTCGGCTCTTCCGCGACCAACCTGGTGCCGGAGGCCGCGAGCCTCGGCTTCGGCCTGTACGTCCGCGACCTGCGGACCGGCCGGACGGAACTCGTCAGCCGCGCCGACGACGGCACCCCGCTGACCTCGATCAGCGAGACGGCGGGGATCAGCGGCGACGGCCGCTACATCGTGTTCTCCGCCGAGGCGAACGGGGTGTTCAACGTCTACGTCCGCGACCGCATGAAGGGGCGCACCCGCCCCATCACCACGGGAACCGCGTCCGCCGAGGGCGAGGGCGACCACGGCTCCTACCAGCCGGCCATCAGCGCCGACGGGCGGCGCATCGCTTTCATGTCGGCCCGCGACGATGTCGTGCCGGGGGCTCCCGTCACCCCGGACACGCGGAACGTCTACGTCACCGACCGCGTCACCGGCGCGACCCGCCTGGTCAGCCTCGGGGCCGACGGGCACGCTGCCGACGGCGCCTCGGAGCACCCGACGATCAGCGGGGACGGTAGGACGGTCGGCTTCGCCTCCCGGGCCACGAACCTCCTGCCGGCCACGGACGACGGCACCGCCGGACTGCTCCGGCCGCGCTACACCACCCTCTACGCCACCGACCTGCACAGCGGCACCACCGTCCTCGCGGGCCTCGCCGCCGACGGGACGCCCGGCGCGGCGGACGCGACCCTCCGCCTCAGCCGCGACGGCCGCTACGCGGCCTACGCCCTCGGCGCGAGTCCGCTGCCGGGTGGCAAGTCCCGCACCGAGCTCTTCGTCCACGATCTGCGGACGGGCCGGGTCCTGAGCATCAGGACGTCCGCCAACCCGGACGCGATCTGCTGGGCGGACCCGTCGGCGGCCGTCACCGCCGACGACCGGTGGATCTACTTCTCCGGCGGCTGCTCCGACACGATCATCCGGGCCGGCCAGGCGCGCCACGACCTGTACCGGCAGGACCTCAGGACCGGGCGCACCGAGCTCCTCACCACGACTCCCGACGGCGCGCCGAAGGACGGTGCCGCGAGCGGGCCGTTCGTGACCGACGACGGCAGGACGGTGCTGTTCGGCGACAACAGCCCGAACCTGCTCCCGGGCGGCGTGGGCTTCGACTGGCACGTCTACGTCCGCTCGCTGACCCACGGGTGACGGACGGCCGGGCGGCGGCTGACCAGCTGCCGACGAACGAGGCGCGGCACACGCGGCCGCCGCCCGGCCCGTGATGGAGGCGGTCACCGGGTGTCGCCCGGGGCCGCGAGGCCTTCACCTGCGGTCGCGCAGGAACGCGGGGATCTCGTCACGGGTCGGGTAGTTCGGCAGGGGTGCCGGCTTGTCCTGGAGGAACGCGGTGATGACGGCGGCGGCCCGGTCGTTGTTGTCGTCCAGGCCGTTCCACATGTGGTGTCCGACTCCGGGCAGGTACTGCGTGCGCTGGACGGCGGGGTCATCGGCCAGGACGGCTGTCGCCCATTGACGGACCTGGGAGGAGCACTCGGCGACCATCAGCATCGCGGGGGTCCGGGACTGGCGCAGTCGCGGTGCGATGGAGGGCGAGTCCTTGACCGTCTGCTGGATCCGGAGGCTGGCGGCGGGGCTGAAGGAGAAGTTCTGTGCGGTGTCCTCTACGGGGATGCGGTGCGCGTCGCGCGCGCAGTAGGCGGACGCGGTGTCGCTGCCGAGGTCGGCGGCGGTGAACGCGTTGTCTCCTTCGGCCTGTCCGATGAGCCCGGTGTCGGGGGTGAGGAGTCCGAGTCGCATGAGGCCGAACGCGGCGGCGTAGCGCGGCATGTGTGTCGACCGCGGTCCGGTCGTGTCCGGCGCGAGGCCGCGCGCGGACGGTCGGCCCTCGGGCCCCTCGATGCGGGCGGCGGGGCCGTCGACCGGTCCGGGTTCGGCGATGATCGCCCGGTGCAGGCGTTCGGCGGCGCCCGGGTCGGCCAGGGCTCGCGTGAGCACGACCGCGCCTGCCGAGAATCCGAGGATGTCGACCTTCCCCTGGTCCAGGTGGTCGACGAAGGCGGACAGGTCGCGCACCGACCTGTCGATCGTGTACTGGCCCATGGGAAGCAGGTCGCTGCGCCCGGCGCCCGCCGGTTCGTAGGCGTAGACGTCGTAGCCCTGTCCCGCCAGAAGCTGCAGGAACCGGTGATCGAGGACCGAGATACCGCGAACCGGCCCGCCGTTGAGGTAGACGAGCGGTGTGGGGTGCCGGGTGCCGGCGTTCGCGGGCGGGTAGTGGTACACCGCGACCCGGCTGCCCGTGGCCAGGCTCCAGTGCTGTGTGGCCACGAAGGGCAGGGCGGGCGGATGCCGCCGGTCCGTGGGCACGGTCGGTATGAGGACCGGCGCCGTCAACGCTGCCGCGACGACCACCGGCAGGAACGGCACGAGCCGCGCCGCCCGGGTGCGGCGCCGGCCCAGCCACAGTGCGGCGGCGGCCCCGGCTCCCAGGGTCGTGAGCCATGCGCCGAGCCCCGATCCCGCGCCGTCCGTGAGGACGATCGTGCCGAGGAAGACGACGACCAGCGTCGCGACGGCGGCCAGGGCCCGCAGCAGACGTCCGGTGAAGCGGGCGAGGGGTGGGGCGAACGTGGGCACGGCGGACCTCCGTCATTTCGGAACACTGTTTCAAAACGACGTTATCAAATGCGGTAGGCTTCTCGTCATGGGTAGGCCGAAAACGAACGACGCGACCGTCGGAGAGCGACTCGTGGAGTGCGCGACCGAACTGCTCGCCACCCGTCCGCAGGAGTCGGTCACGGTCCGCGCCGTGGCCACGGCCGCCGAGACGTCGACGACGGCGGTGTACTCCTTGTTCGGCGGCAAGGACGGGCTGATCGGTGCGGTGCGCGACAGAGCCGTCGCCGGCCTGTTCCACGACCTGTCGACGGCGCCGACCTCCGCGGACCCGCTCGCCGACCTCTACGCGCTGGCCGTCGCCTACCGTCACTGGGGGCGCGGGCACAGCCACCTGTACACGGTGCTGTTCGGCGGTGTGCAGTCCTTCGACCCGTCGGGGGAGATCGGTACCGGTGACCCGATCCGTCCGCTCCTCGCGGCGATCGATCGCGCGTTGGAGGCGTCGGTCCTCGTCGGCGAGGCAGCGTCGATCGCCCTGTCGATCTGGGCCACCCTGCACGGGCTGGTGACCCTCGAACTGGCCGGGGCCCTCGACCCCGCCACGGCCGAGGCCGCGTTCCGACCGGCGATCCACGCCGTGCTGCGCGGATGGACGGCCCGCGCCTGAGGCCGGCCGGGCGGCCCGCCTCAGGCCGCCAGGTCCCGGCGTTCCAGCAGCCGGAAGGCCGCCGCCAGGCCGAGCAGCCCCACCCCGAGCAGGACGCCGAAGGCCGCCCACGGCACTCCGCCGTGGCCGAGCACGTCGCCCGGCGCGTAGTAGTGGAACGGGCTGAGGTAGCGCAGCGGCCTGGCCGGGGACCAGGCCAGCGCGACGAAGTTCAGCGCGAAGCCGACCGCGCCGAACGCGACGGCCGCGCCGATCACGTGGGCCCGCCGCCGGCTCATCGCGGAGACCGCCAGCACCGGCCCGGTCAGGCAGAACGCGAGGGCGCAGCCGAGCAGTCCGGCGGTGAACACCGCGCTCAGCGGGACGGCGGCACGCAGGGGGGCGGAGGCCGCCACCCCGAGCGCGAGGGTCAGCGTGGCGGCGGCGTTGAGCAGCACCGTGGCGGCGATCAGGGCGCCGGCCCGTTCGGCGAGCAGCCGGCGGCGGGAGACCGGGCGGGTCATCAGCAGCTCGATGGTCCCGGACTCGACGTCGGCCGCGACCGCGGCGGCGCCGAGCGAGCCGATCACGGTCAGCTGGAGGGCGATCCAGAACGGGTGGGTGAGTCCGGCGCCGAGCAGACCGGGGTAGCTGGCGATGGAGACGTCGCCGTTGGAGCCGCTGAAGGCCTTGAACGCGCCGGGCGGGGTGCGGCGTTCGCCGAACAGGTCACCGGTCGGGACGGTCCCGGCGATCACCACGATCAGGGTCTCGAAGACGACCATGCCGAACAGCAGGGAGAGCAGCATCCGGCGCCGCCGGTGCAGGGCGAGCCAGACCAGCGGGAGGCGGCGGTTGACGGTGCCCGGGTTCACGGCCGCTCCTCCGGTTCCGGCGGGCTGCCGCCGTTCGCGTGCTCCTCGGCCCCGACGGACCGGTAAAGGTCGAGGAAGGCCTCGTCCAGGCCCGCCTCCTCCACCGTCAGGTCGGCCACCGGCTGTTCGGCGAGCAGGTCGCGCACCGCGGCGACCACCTCGTCCGGTGGCACCAGCAGCTCTACCCGGGGGCCGTCCCAGCGCGGGGACCAGCGCTCCGCGGTGCCGAGCGGCCTGGCGCCGCGCCCGTCGTCGAGGAGCAGCCGGACCCGGCGGGCCCGGGCCTGGCGCAGTTCGGCCACCGAGCGGACGGTGACCAGCCGGCCGTGGCGGACGATGGCGACCCGGCCGCAGGTCCGCTGCACCTCGGGCAGTACGTGGCTGGAGAGCAGGACGGTCCGACCGGCGGCGGTCTCCTCGGCGAGCAGTTCGTAGAAGGTCTCCTGGACCAGCGGGTCGAGTCCCTCGCTCGGTTCGTCCAGCACCACCACCGGCGGCCGGTGCTGGAGCGACTGGACGAGCCCGAGCTTCTGCTTCATGCCGCGCGAGTACTGGCCCACCGGCCGGGCCAGGTCGGCGCGGGAGAGCTTGAGGCGATCGCACAGCTCCTGCTGGCGCGGCACCGGGGCGCCCTGGAGGGCGGCGAGCAGTTCGAGGGTCTGCTGGCCGGTGAGCTCGGGGTAGAGCCGTAGTTCGCCGGGCAGGTAGCCGATCGAGGGGGCGAGCCGGCCGTGGTCGGCCACCGGGTCCAGGCCGAGCACCCGCACCTGCCCGCCGCTGGGGCTGAGCAGGCCGACCAGGCAGCGCAGCGTGGTGGTCTTCCCGGCGCCGTTGGGGCCGAGCAGGCCGAACACCTCGCCGGCTTCGACCGACACGTCCAGCCGTTCGATGCCGACCGTGCCGCCGTAGCGCTTGGTGAGCGAGCGCAGTTCGATCACCGGGCCGTCGCCGGCGCCCCGGCGGTCGACGGCTGGCTCCGGGTTCCCCGGCATGACCACCTCCTGTGACGGACGCGTTCCCGGGACGGGCGCGCTCCGGTGACGGTGACGGATGCGTCCGACATCAAAGCGCGCCCGGCCGGGCGAGTCGAGGGACGCGCCCGGACCGGTGCGGCGAAGTCACCCCTCGCTCCCCCGGGCTCACCCCTTGCACACGCCCAACGGCACCAGCCGGGCGATCGGGCGGGCGAGCCCGGCGGCCTCCGTGACGGCGGCCACCGCGTCGACGTCCTTGTACGCCTCGGGCGTCTCCTCGGCCAGCGCCCGCCAGGAGGCCGGCCGCACCGCGATGCCCCGTGCCTCCAGCTCGCTCTTCAGCCGCTCGCCGCGCACGGTGCGCAGCGCCTGGTGACGGCTCAGCACCCGCCCGGCGCCGTGGCAGGCGGAGCGGAAGGCCTCGTTGCCGGGCAGGCCGACCATGACGTACGAGGCGGTGCCCATGGTGCCGGGCACCAGCACGGGCTGCCCGGCCGCCGCCAGGTCGGCGGGCAGGTCGGGGTCGCCGGGCGGCAGGGCCCGGGTGGCGCCCTTGCGGTGCACGCACAGCGTCCGGAGTTCGCCGTCCACCTCGTGGGTCTCCAGCTTGGCGAGGTTGTGCGAGATGTCGTAGACCAGTTCCAGTCCGACCCCGAGCACGGTGGCGAACGCCCGGCGGGCCGACTCCGAGAGCAGCTGCCGGTTGGCCCGGCCGTAGTTGGCGGCGGCGGTCATGGCGCCCAGGTAGGCCCGGCCGCGCGGGGAGTCGACCGGGGTGCAGGCGAGCTGGCGGTCGGGGACCTCGATCCGGTAGCGGTGCAGTTCGCGGTCCATGGCGCGGACGTGGTCGGTGCAGATCTGGTGGCCGAGGCCGCGCGAGCCGCAGTGGATCATGACGCAGACCTGGCCGGGCCGCAGTCCGAAGGCGGCGGCGGTCCTCAGGTCGTGCACCCGGTCGACGGCCTGCACCTCCAGGAAGTGGTTGGCCGAGCCGAGGCTGCCGACCTGCTGCAGCCCGCGCTCGACCGCCCGGGTGCTCACCTCGCCGGGGGCCGCACCGGCCAGCACACCGCGGTCCTCGCAGCGTTCCAGGTCGCGGGGCACGCCGTGGCCGTGCTCGACGGCGTAGCGGGCGCCGCCGAGCAGGAGTTCGTCCAGTTCCTCCGCGCCGGACAGCCGCCACAGGCCGCCCCGGCCCAGGCCGCGCGGGACGGTGCGGTCCAGCAGGTCCATCAGGCGGTCGAGCCGTTCGCGGTCGAGTTCGTCCCGGCCGATGCCGGCCGCCAGCAGCCGGACCCCGCAGGAGATGTCGAAGCCCACCCCGCCGGGCGAGACCACCCCGCCCCGTTCGACGTCGGTGGCGGCGACCCCGCCGATCGGGAAGCCGTAGCCCCAGTGCACGTCGGGCATCGCGTAGGAGGCGCGGACGATCCCGGGCAGCGTCGCGACGTTCGCCACCTGTTCCAGGGCCTTGTCCCCGGCGGCCTGCGGCAGCAGCGCGGCGCTCGCGAACACCACGCCGGGCACCCGCATCGGCGGGCGCGGCTCGATCCGCCAGCGGTTCCGGCCCGCCTCGACCAGTGCGATCTCCACCTCGCTCACCCCGCTCCCGCAGGTCCGGTCCGCTTCGCTCGGGGCCGGGCTCAGACGTCCACGGTGACCCGGCAGGTCCAGCCGTCCGGTCCGGCGCTCAGGTCCAGGTCGTGCAGTGCGACGGCCTTCGGTACGGCGCCGACGAGGGTGGCCGTGGCGGCGTCGGCCATCCGGAAGCGGACCGTCACCCGGCGGGCGCCGTCCAGGCCCTCGATCGGCCCGATCGCCACCGCCACCGGCAGTTCGCCGTCGGCGTCCATCCGGTAGACGACCTCCTCCAGGACGCCCGCGAGCAGGTCCGGGTCGCTCACCGCGAGGACGGTGCAGTCCCGCTCGCCGACGATCCGCGCGCCGCCGAGGTCGGCGAAGCCGGCGACGACGGCGCGCACCAGTTCGCCGATACAGCCCTCGGCCGTCGGTGCCCAGGCCTCGACCTGCAGGTCGGCCGTGTGCGGCACGCTCCGGTGGCCGACGGCGGACCGGCCTGCGGGCTCGTGTCCGTCCACGGGCGACGCCTCCCGCGCTCGTTGCCGTTCCCCTCCAGCGTCGTCCCGCGGACCGCCCGGCGGCAAGTGCGGGTCGCCGCGCCCGAGTGCGGCTGCGCCCCGATCTCGGTTGCAACCCCACCTCGGCTGCGCCCCGACCTCGGTTACGACCCGATCGAGGCCAGGTAGGCGGCGGTGAGCTCGGGGGTGGCCAGCCAGGCGGCGTGGTCGCTCGGCTCGGCGTAGGTGTTGGCGAGCCGGCGGCCGACCTCCGGGTGCTCGGCGGCGGCCGCGAACACGGCCTGGAGGTGCTCCGGGACGGTCAGCATCGCGGCCGTGAACTCCACGCTGTGGCGGGACTGCTGCTGCCAGAAGCGTTCCGCGCTGCGGCACATCCAGTCGGCCGTGTACGGGGCGTCGCCGTGCTCGACGACCGCCCGGCGGCAGGCCTCGGCCGCCCGGGCGGCGTTGTTGGCGCCCTGGCCGGTGATCGGGTCGGTCACCACCACCGCGTCGCCGAGGCCCAGCACGTGGACGGCCTCCACGCCCGAGCCGAGTTCGGCCACCGGACGCCGGACCACCGGGGTGACGGCACCGAACAGCCCGGCCCCGGCGTCGGTCGGCTCGGCCTGCGTCCAGAGCTCGGCCTCCCAGGGCAGGTACTCGCCCAACAGCTCGCGGATCCGGGCCAGTTGGACGTCCGGCGGCGGGGCGTCGCCGAACGCGTCGAGCGGGCCGCCGGGGATCGCCTCCCAGAGCAGGATGTCGCAGGGGCCGGAGAGGGTGAGCGCCGGTTGCAGGTACAGCTCGCCGAGGCCCGGCAGGGCGTTCATCCGGGCCCTCGGGCCGGCGGCCGGGTCCGGCGAGCCGACGCCGTGCGCGTACAGGCAGGACAGGGCCCGCTGCGGCCGGTCGAAGGGCGAGCGGACGGCGTCGCGCTCGAAGATCCCGGACAGGGCGCCGCGCCCGGCGGCGACCACGGTCAGCTCGTGCCGTCGGGCCAGCTCGTGCAGTCCGGCGCGGTCCAGCGTGTGGTACTCGATCTCGCCGCCGCGCTCGGCCAGCAGCTCCAGCCAGCCGGCCAGCTTGAGCCGCTGGTCCACCGACTGGGCGGGCTCGTCCAGCGTCATGGTGTACTCCAGCGCGCGAACGCCCGGGGGCGCCGCCAGCACCGCCTCCACCGAGGAGACGGACGGCGCCCGATCCGCCCAGAGGTCCAGCCCGGCGGCCGCCTCGATCCGCAGCGCGGGGCCGAACATCGCCTGAGTGGACAGCACCCGGCCGGCGCGCAGCTGCTCCGGGGTGCGCTCGGCGACCAGCGTCACCCGGTACCCGTCCGCCACCAGCCCGAGCGCGAGCTGGAGGCCGGCCTGGCCCGCTCCGACAACGGCGATCCGGCGCACGGCTGCCTCCCGATGATCTGCTGATGGGCCGTCAACCAGGCACAGTAGTCGAGCGGGAGCGCTCCGGTCACCGGTTCGGTCACGGTCGGTTCGAGGGCCGGCCGGGTGTCCGGTTCGCGGCGCCCGTTCGCGGCGCCGCCGGGCCGTCGCAGGGCGCCACCGGGCCACCGGGCCACCGGGCCACCGGGCCACCGGGCCACCACAGGAGCTTCGCGGGGTCGCCGCGGCCGGGCCGCCGCTCCGGGCGCCCACCCGGACCGGCTCAGCCGCGCAGGTGCGCGGTGATCACCTCCACCACGTCCGCGGTCCGGTCGGCCAGGTAGAAGTGCCCGCCCCGGAAGACCCGCAGGTCGAAGGCGCCGGTGGTGTGCCGCTCCCACTGACCGACCTGGTCGACGGTGGCGTGCGCGTCGGACTCCCCCGCCAGGGCGGTGATCGGCAGCGACACGGTCGCGTCCGGGGCGCTGCGGTAGGTCTCGACGGCCGTGTAGTCGGCCCGCAGGCTCGGCAGGATCAGCTCGCGCAGGGCGGAGAGGGCGAGGACCCGCTCGTCCGTGCCGCCGAGCGCGGAGATCTCGGCGAGCAGTTCGTCGTCCGGCAGCTGGTGGATCCTGGTCGTGCGGGGCAGCGAGGGCGCGCGGCCGGCCGAGACGAACAGCCGGTCGGGCCCCTTCACGCCGTCGCGCTCGAAGCACCGGACCGTCTCGAAGGCGACGGCCGCGCCCATGCTGTGCCCGAAGAAGGTCAGCGGCCGGTCCGCCCACTCCCGCAGTTCCAGGGCAAGCTGCTCGGCGAGCCCGGTCACCGAGCCGATCGTCGGCTCGCCGATGCGGTTCTGCCGGCCGGGGTACTGGACGGCGAGCACATCGGCGTGCGGCGCCAGCGCGTTGGCGTACTCCAGGTAGTAGCTGGCCGAGCCGCCGGCGTGCGGGAAGATCACGATCCGGGCGGGCGCGGAGTCGGACGGGTTGAACCTGCGGAACCACGGATTCTCGACGACGGCGCTGCTGGACATGCGGGGTGTGACCTCTCTCCGTGACGGACTCTGCCGACCTCAGTCTGGCAGTGCCGGGGGCGACCGCGGGCCGATCCGGCGATCATGGTCCCCGGGTAGGCCGATTCTCGCCCGTCGCGGGCCCGCTCGCGGCCGGTGGCCGGCGGCCCTGCCTGCGGCACCCGGCCGGCCGGGCCCACCCGCGGCCGACGGTCAGCCCGCCCCGAAGCGCACCGTCTCGGCGCGGGCGCGGGAGACGGCGTCCAGCAGCAGCACGGACGAGGCCTCCGGCGTCGGCATCGGGCCGCCGGAGCGCACGTGCCGGGTGAAGGCGGCCAGCAGCCCCTCCAGGCCGCGGCGGTGACGGGCGAAGACCCTGGTGGAGGCGCTCCGGCCGCGGGCCCGCTGACCGTCCAGCGCGGTGGCGGCGCCGACGTCGAGCAGCACCAGGTGCAGTTCGCGGCCCTGCCGGCCCGCCTCCCGGGCGAGCCAGCGCCGCATCCAGGCCCGGCTGCCGCAGTCGTGCACCAGCAGCGGACCGCCGCCGCGCACCGAGGAGCGCAGCAGCCGGAAGTGCTCCAGCCGGGCCCACGGCCGGTACACCGCGTACGGCAGGGCGGCGGGCATCACCGCCTCGCAGGCCTCGTGCACCGTCCGCGGGTCCACCGCCCGGACCGCCGCTCCGGACCAGCGGCGCAGCAGCGTGCTCTTCCCGGCCCCGGGCAGCCCGGACACCACCACGACGGCGTCGGCCGGGTAGGCGGTGACGAAGCCCGCCCCGGCCCGACCCCGCAGATCGACCACTCCGTACGGCGCCACGACCGCGTCCACCCTGCCGCCCACCAGCCCGAGCCCCCGTTCACGTCCGACCGGGAACCCTAACAACAACCCCGCCCCCGGCCACGGCCCGCCCCCGCCCGCGCGCCGGTGCCCGTGGGGCCCCGGTCGACCGCAGTGCATCCGTGGGGCCGGACATCCACTAGGCTGACACGCCGTCAGACAGGAGGGCGGGCCATGGCGGAGGCGGCTCCGACGTACACCGCGCTGGTGCTGGACGGGCTGGCGCGCGATCCCGGCCGGGTGGCGATCCGGTCCGGGGACGGGGCGCGGAGCGCGCAGCAGTGCCTGGACCTGGTCCACCGCGCGGCCCGGGCGCTGGAGCGGGCCGGGCTCGGGCGCGGGGACGGGGTGACGGTGCTGGCCGGGAACCGGCCGGAGGCGCTGCTGGTGCGGCTGGCCGCGAACCTGCTGGGCTGCCGGGTCGCGATGCCGTTCCCGGACGGGCCGGTCGCGGAGCAGGTGGCACTGGCGGAGTTCGCCGGGACCTCCGCGCTGGTCTTCGACCCGGTCCGGTGCGCGGCCGCGGCCGAAGGGTTCGCCCGGGCCGTGCCCTCGGCCGCTCTGCTCTCCCTGGGCCCGGCACCGCTCGGGCTCGGCACGGACCTGCTGGACCTCGCCGCGGCCCGCTCCCCCGCCCCGCTCGAACCCCGTTACCGGCCCGAGGACGTGATGGCGGTGCGGTTCACCGGCGGCACCACCGGGCGTCCGAAGGGGGTGCTGCGCCGCTTCGCCCGTCCGCCGCGCCCACGGCTGCTGTCCGGGTCGGTCTTCCTGCTGTGCACCCCGCTCTGCCACGGCGGCGGCACCACGGCGGATCTGGCGCTGGCCGCGGGCGGCACGGTGGTGATGCAGGACGGCTTCGACGCGGGGGCCGTGCTGGCGGCGGTCGAGCGGGACCGGGTGTCCCGGATGTACCTGCCGCCGCACCTGCTGTACCGGCTGCTGGACCACCCGCTGCTGCCCACCACCGACACCGGCAGCCTGCGCCGGGTCGGCTACACCGGCTGCGCGGCCTCGCCGCGGCGCCTCGCCGAGGCGACCCGGCGACTGGGCCGGGTGCTGCACCAGACCTACAGCCTGACGGAGTGCGGGCCGGTCGCCCGGCTGGGCCCGGACGAGCACCTGGCACCGCGGCTGCTGACCACCGCCGGCCGGCCGTACCCGGACACCGGGCTGCGCATCCTGGACGAGGACGGCGCCGAGCTGCCGCCGGACCGGACCGGGGAGATCTGCGTCCGCACGCCGACCGCCATGGCGGGCTACTGGCGCGACCCGGAGCTGACCGAGCGGGTGCTCAGGGACGGCTGGCTGCACACCGGCGACCTGGGCAGCCTGGACGCGGCCGGCTATCTGACGGTGGCGGGGAGGCGGAGCCCGATGGCGATCATCGAGGGGCACAATGTGTTCCCTCGCGAGATCGAGGAGCCGCTGCGCACCCACCCGGAGGTCCGGGAGGCCGTGATGTTCACGACCACCGACCCGGACCGCCTGGAGCGGGTGCACGCCGCCGTCGCCCTCGCCCCCGGCTCGCGGCTGACGGCCGAGCAGCTGCACCGGTGGTGCCGGGCGCGCGGCCTCGGCCGATGCGCCCCCGACGCACTCCTGCTGCTGCCCGCGATCCCGCTGAACGGGCTCGGGAAGCCGGACCTCGTCGCCCTGCGGGCCCAGATAAGCGGCGGGACCGGACGGGCGGCCGCCACCGTGGGGGCGCGCGACGGGGTCTGACGCGCCCTGAAAGTGCTTCGAGCGCCCACGTGGGCGACCTCTTGTGCACCATCCGGCGGGAAGAACCGTCCGTGGGCACTCGACCGTGCGGCCCGGCCTGCCGATACATCCCCGGCGGCGTCGTGCAGGTCAGTGCGGGCCGCACCGTCCCCCAGGAGGCACTACCTTGACCTGGCTACGCGTCCTGACCGCGCTGGGCATCCTCGCCGTGGCGGCCAGTGCCCTGATCGTCTTCGCCCTCTGCACCGCCACCTCACGCGGCGATCGCGCCGCGCAGGAGGCACCGCCCGACCTCCGTGCCGAGGCCGAGGGCAGCGGCCTCTTCCAGCGGATGGGCGGCGACGGCTGACCGCCCCGGGAGGCGGCGACCGCCTCCCGGGACCGGCGCGCTCCGGGCGGATGTGTTCCGGGCGGCAACGCGCTCCGGTCAGCAACGCGCTACAGGCGGGCGCGCTCCGATCAGTGCGCGCCCCCGGTCGGCAACGCGCTCCCGGGTCAGTGCCCGGCGATGTCGTCCGGCCGGACCTCGATGTGGTCGGCCGCGAGGTCGACCGCCACGCGGTGCTCCATGCCGAGCGACTCCAGGAACTTGACCGGCAGCTGCACCCGGCCGCTGCGGTCCAGCATCACGTACTCGCGCTCGTTCACCGACTCCTCGCCGTGCTCGTCCGTCACGGTGCGGCGCAGCACCTCGCTGGCGGTCCGCCCGTCCCGGATCGCGACCGTGCGGCGGACCTCGCCCGCGACCATCGGGTCGTGGGTGACGATCACGACGGTGGCGCCCAGTTCGCGGTTGACGGTGCGGAAGGACTCGAAGATGATCCCGGCCGTCTCCGAGTCCAGCTCGCCGGTGGGCTCGTCGGCGAGCAGCACCGGCGGGTTGTTGGCCATCGCCACCGCGATCGCCACCCTCTGCTGCTGGCCGCCGGAGAGCTCGTTGGGCTTGCGGTGGGCGAGCTCGCCGATCTCCAGCGCCTCCATCAGCTCGGCCACCCGGACCGCCTGCTGCTTCGCCCCGCCGGCGCCGGAACGGCGGCCGCGCAGCTGCATCGGCAGCGCGATGTTCTCGGCGGCGGTGAGGAAGGGCAGCAGGTTGCGGGCGGTCTGCTGCCAGATGAATCCGACCACCTCGCGCCGGTAGCGCAGCCGCTCCTTGACCGACATCTCCAGCAGGTCGCAGCCGGCCACGGTGGCGGTGCCGGCGGTCGGCACGTCCAGCCCGGCGAGGATGGTGAGCAGGGTGGACTTGCCACTGCCCGAGGCGCCGACCAGGGCGACCAGATCGCCCTGGCGGATGGTCAGTTCCAGGCCCTGGAGCGCCTGGACCTCGACCCCCTCCGCGCTGAAGATCCGGACCAGCCGGTCGCAGACGATGGCCGATCCCTCGCCGTACGCCTTGGGCGAGGCGGCGGCGAGGGCCCGCTGCTGGAGCTCCTGGAGGCTGGGGGCCTCGACGACCGTCCGCTCCTGGGGAGTGCTCATCACCGCTCGTCTCCTGTCTCGACTGTCTGCTTCATCGCACCGCTCTCCACTGTCCCGGCGACCCGCGCCGCTGTCACGGCCCGTTCACCACTCCCGGCCGCCGGTCGCGGCCTTCCCGCCGCGCCGCCGGCCGCCGCCGTTCCCGGCCTCATTGCCGCTCCCCCGCGCGCAGTTCGGTGGCGATCTGGCGCCGGCCGGCAACCAGCGTCTCCACCACCACACCGAGGCAGACCACCAGGGTCAGACCGACGGTGGGCAGCAGCACCGGCATCACCGCCGGGGCCAGGGTGTCGGAGACCGTGGCTCCGACCAGGGCCGAGAGGTCGAAGGCGCCCCCGAGCAGGGCGACCGCGGCCAGGGCGACCAGGCCGCCGCCGACGGCCGCCGCCAGGGTCTGCGGCAGCGACTCGGCGACGATCAGTGCCAGGCCCTGCCTGGGCCGCAGGCCCATGGTGCGCAGCCGGGCCAGCACCGCCGTGCGGTCCGGCGCGGCCCGCAGCAGCGTCAGCAGCACGGCCAGCAGGGCGAACCCGGCGGCGGCGAAGCCCGAGTACGAGAACAGCCGTCCGGCCGCGTGCTGCACCGGGTCGGCGGCCAGCTCGGCGATCTTGTCGCGGCTGCTGTGCACCGCGTAGCCGGGGGGCAGGCCACCGGAGGTCTTTCCCGCCGCCTTGGCCTCTTCGTTGACCAGTTTGGCGTGCTTCCCCAGATTCGCGCCGCCGCCGATTCCGCTCTCGATCAGCAGGGCGCGGACCCGGACCGGGTCGACGTCACCGACCGCGAACCACTTGTTCACCTTGGTCGCCCGCTTGAGCTCCGGCAGGTGCTCCGTCGCGGGGCCGACCGGCACCACGACGAACGGCTTGCCGGGGTCCGGCAGGGCGGGCGTGGCGGTGACGACCCCGGCGACGGTGGTGGCCATCTGGCTGCCGCCGGGCGTGCGCACCTGCGGCGCGCCCGTGGCCAGTCGCTCGGCCAGGTCCCGGCTGAACAGCGCGGGCACCGGGCTGTCCTTGCCGCCCGGAGCGGCGGCCAGCCCGGCCGGGTCGTACTGACCGACCCCGGCCGTACGGGAGATCTCCGCGTAGGCCTCGGGCTCGACCACCACCAGGACGGCGTCGGTGGTGCCCCGGTCGCCGCCGATGAAGGTGGCCCGCTCCTCGATCCAGGCGCCGGTGGCGGCCCGGACGCCGGGCAGTTCGCCGGCCGCCTTGGTGAAGGCCTCCGGCAGGGTCGCGTAGACCGGGACGCTGACGGACACGTCGCCACCGGTGGTGATGCGCGCGGCACGGGTGCGGGACTGGTCCACCGCGGTGAGCACGGTGGCGCCGAAGCCGGTGGCCGTGACGGCGATCAGCAGGGCCAGCAGCGGCAGTGCGGAGGGCCGGCGGCGCCCCGAGTTGTCGCGGGCGGCCCGGACCAGACCGAGGAAGCCGACCAGTCCGCGGCCGCGGCCGGCCAGTGCCGCCAGCCAGCCGACCACGACCGGCTCCATCCGGGCCAGCAGCAGCCCGCCGGAGACGGCGAGCAGCAGCGGGGCGGCCACCAGCAGCGGGTCCACCGCACTGCCCGGGTGGCCGACGCCGCGACGGCGGACCTCGGCCACGGCGGCGGCGGTGACGGCCAGCACGGCGAGCTCGCCGATCACCCGGCGCCAGCCGCCGGCCGCCCGCGGACGCGCCCAGAGCAGCGCGGCCCGGGCCGGGAAGGCCAGGATCGCGAACAGGGTCACGGCGAGTGCGAGCACCACCGAGTTGCCCCAGCGTGAGGTGGGCAGCAGCACCAGCGCGAGGGCCGTGCCGAGCACGGCGGCGGGCAGCACCGTCACCGCGCCCTCGGCGAGCAGCCGCAGCAGCACTCCGCCGCGCGAGCCGCCGCGGGCCTGGAGCAAGCGGATCTCGGCGGTGCGCCGGTCGGTACTGAGCGCCGCGGCCAGACAGAGCACCACGACCGCGACGCCGGCGACCCCGGCGGGCCCGATGGCGCCCAGCGGGCCGGCGGCCTGGTAGCGGTCGGCGGCCCGGGCGAGGACATCCGGCATCAGCGAGGTGGCGTGCAGGTCGGCCCGGAGGGTCGAGTCGATCAGTGCGGTCATGCCGGGGCCGGCCATGTACGAGGCGAGTGTCGCGCGGGTCCGGTCGAGCTGGTCGGCGTGCAGTGCGTCGGGGTCGACGGGCAGCCGCCAGAAGTTCTGGCCGCTCGAACCCCAGCGGGCCAGCGCGGTCAGGCTGCCGCCGTCGACGAAGCCGCTGGTCCAGTACCAGGCGTCATCGCCCTTGAGGCCCAGGCAGGCCCTGGCCGGACAGCCGAGCCCCTCCCAGAACGGGTCCTGGGGATCGTTGACCCGGTAGAGGCCGACCACGGTGCTGCGCAGCACGACGGGTCCGTCGGTGCCGCTCTCGATGACGTCGCCGACCTTGATGTTGACGGCCTCGGCGGCCTGCTGGCTCAGCACGATCGGCAGCGGACCGTCGGCCGGGGCGGGGCCCGGCCAGGTGCCCGCGGTCAGGGTCGCCCGGTCGGCGAGTCCGTGCAGGTAGTACAGGCCGAGCGCCGGGGTGGCTCTTTCGGAGAGCCGGGTGAACCCCGGGTTGAACATCTGACGCCCGGTCTTGACCCGGGTGCCGTAGGCCTGGGCCGACGAACCCAGCGGGAGGTCCCGTCCGATCCGCTCGCCCAGCTTCCGCTGGATGGCGTCCAGGTCCGCCCCGGTGTCCGCGCGGCCCGTTTCGGCGGTGAACTCCAGGTTGGTGACGCCGGTGCCCAGGCTTCGGGTGAACTCCTGGAGCGCGGTGTCCGCGCTCCGGTCCGCGACGCGCGGGAAGGCCGCCGCCAGGAACACGGTGACGAAGGCGAGGGCCGCCGTGAGCAGCGCGGCCAGCGGCATCGCGCGCAGCCGGGTGCGGACCCAGGGCGCGGGCCGGTGGGTGCGCGCCGGCCCGGACGCGGGCCCCGGCGCGGGGGTGGGCACGGTGGTGCCGGCCTTGGTGGTCACATCTCCTCCACGTGGCGCAGCCGGGAAGCCACGTCTCGACGCCGGCGCCCGAGCAGGAAGGCCGACAGCAGCGGAACGGCGGCGATCGCGGCCGCGAACAGCAGCGCCTGACCGTACGGCAGCTCGACCAGGGCCTCGGGCACCGGGCGGCGGGCGGCCGGGGTCAGCACCACGAAGGGCACGATCAGCCGGACGAGCAGGGCGCCCAGGGCGAGGCCGACGGTCCCGCCGAGGCCGACCAGCACCGCGTTCTCGGCGGCGACGGTGCGGGTGACCTGCTTGCGCGGGGCGCCCAGGGCGAGCAGCAGCGCGGAGTCCCGGGAGCGCTCGTGGGCGGAGCCGGCCACCGCGGCGGCGAAGCCGATCGCGGCGAGCACGGCGGTGACGATCGCGATGGCCATCAGCGCGCTCTGCGGGGCGGCGCCGACCGGGTCGCCGAGGAGCCCGTCGGAGACCTCGTCGTAGAGCGCGAGGTCCTGGCTTCCGGGGGCGGCGCGCAGGGCGGCGGCGGCCTCGGCCGGGGCTCGGTCGCCCGGCCCGGTGGCGGGCAGCCACCACTCGGTGCGGGTCGGCAGGTTGCGGTCCTGGGCGGACAGCATCCGGGCGGCCGAGTCGAGGTCCATCACCAGCGCCCGCCGGCCGGCCACCGGCATGGCCTCGATCGCGCCGGTCACCTTCACCGGGACGACGACCCCGCTGAGCGGCACCTGGAGGGTGTCGCCGACCGAGGCTCCGACGGCCTTCAGGTAGTCGCGGGTGGCGACGCCGTTGACGGCGGCGGGCTGGGCCGGCCCGGTCGGGAGCAGCACGGCGCGCACGGAGTCGCCGATGCCGCGGGCGGAGTGGTAGCGGACCGTGAACAGGTTGTCGGCGGCGGCCGCTTCGGAGGTGAGCGCGGCCACCGGCGTGCTGTCCGTGGGGTTGCGGGAGGCCGGGGGCTTGAGGTTCCAGCCGGTGCCGGCCGGCACCGGGACGGCCGTGGACGGTCCGTCGGTGGTCTCCGCGACGGCCAGGTTCCGCACCACGACCTCGCCGTCGCTGCGGTCACTGAAGGCGACGGTGGCGCCGACCACGGTCAGCGGGGCGGCGACCGAGCCCACCGGGGCGTCGACCAGTGCGTCGAGCCGGATCGAGGAACGGACATCGCCCTTCAGCGGGAGATCGCCGAACGGGACCTTGTGGACCAGGCCGAAGCGGTCGCGCAGCAGCAGCCGGACCTCGGGGTGGACCGCACTGCTGATCCACTTGGTCTGGTCCTGCTGGCTCACCGCGATGTCGGCGTCGATCCGCAGCGGGGAGCCGGGCAGCGGGATGCCGACGGGGGCGGGGGCCGCGAGCGTGCCGAAGACCTCCTTGCCGGTGTGGCCGTCGAGCAGGTCGGAGCGGACCGGGACACGGTCGGCGAAGGCGGCGGCGTCCACGGCCAGCAACTGGCCGGCGCCGCCCTGCAGTGGCTGCTCGTCGCGCACCACCGCGACCAGCCGGTCGCCGCCGGGCAGGCTGCCGTAGCGGCCGCCCTGGCCCATCGGCGCGTTGTGCGAACCGGAGATGCGCAGGCCGCCGCCGGTGGCGAAGGCGGCCTGGTCGCGCTGGGAGGAGGTCCAGGTGGCGTGCTGACCGAGCGCCAGGACACCGGTGGCCACGGCCATGACGAGCAGCAGGACGGGTCCGGTGGCGCGGCCGGGCCGGCGGGCCAGCTGCCAGCCGACCATGGCGGGCCCGAGGCCGCGGCCGCGGGCCGCCGCGCGGGCACCAAGCCGGGCGACGAGCGGGAGCAGCCGCAGCACCACCAGGGTCCCGGCGCACAGTGCCAGGGTCGGGGTGGCGACCAGCAGCAGGTCCACGTCGAGCCGGCCGGTGGAGTCGGGGGACAGCCCGCCGCCGTACTGGTCGAGCTGCTGGTAGGCGAGCACGGCCAGGGCGAGCACGGCGAGGTCGCCGCCGTTGCGGGCGACGCCGGAGACCACGGCCTGACGGCGTCCGGCCCGGCGGCGCAGCGCGGCACCGACGCCGCGCACCACGCTGGGCACGGTGGCCAGCAGGATGCAGGCGAACGCGCAGATCACGGCCACCGGCCAGAGCGACCAGCTGATCCCGGTGTCCAGGGCGACCTGGCGGGAACTGCCGAGGCCGGCCAGCGCGCGGACCAGGAAGGGGGTCAGCAGTGGAGCGAAGACCGCTGCGGGCAGGGCCAGCAGCAGCGACTCCAGGGCGGTGAAGGAACCGAGCCTGAAGGCCGAGGCGCCGCGCGCGGCGAGGATCTCGTTCTCGGACTCCTGCCGCGCGGCGATCAGGTGGACGACCAGCAGCAGGGCCGCCGCGGCGAGCACCGCCAGCTGGAGGGCGCCGATCAGCAGGGTGGACCGGGCGACCACCATGCTGTCGGACAGCTCGCGCATGATGTCCGGCAGGTCGGTGGTCGCGCCGAGCGAGGCGGTGCCGCGCAGCTCCTCGGAGAGGTGCTGGGCGCGGTTGCCGACGGCCTGCGCGGTGGCCCGGTCGGCGCCGGAGAAGTCGGCGTCCAGCGACCAGCCGACGCCGCCCTGGACCAGGCCGGCCGTGGCGAAGGCGCTCCGGTCGACCATCATCGGACCGAAGGTGGTGAACCCGCCGACCTCGATCTCGTGGCCGCCGACCGGGTCGATCCGCCAGTACGGGGCGGTCGGGTCGGTGGCCCGGTAGACGCCGGTGATCCGGACGGTCAGCGGCTTGCCGTCGTTCCGGTCGACGAGCCGGACCTCGGCGGGCAGGGCCTGCTCGGTCAGACCGAGCCGGCGCAGCAGGCTCTGCGGGACAGCGGCCTCCGGGGTGGTGGACTGCACCGGTCCGGCGGCGGCACCCGGCCAGGCGCCGGCCACCAGTTGGACCCGGCCGCGGTCCAGGTCCGCGAGCACCGTGAGGTCGAGTGGGGCGCCGGGGGCGCTGCCCGCGCCGCTGCCGGTCGCGGGCGTGCCCGTCGCAGGCGTGCCGTCAGCAGCGGCGCCGGAGACCGGCAGGCTGTAGGAACGGCTGCGCGTCAGGCTGTCGGTGTGGACGGGCAGGTCTCCGAAGAGCTTCTGCCGGTAGGCGGCGAGCGCCGCCTCGTCCTTGGACCGCTGGTCGAGCCCGTGCTCACCGGTCACCGCCACCGTGGTCCGGGCGTGACCGGGCCCTTGGAGCGCCTGCCGCAGGCCGGCCTCACCGACGCTGCTGTTGAAGGCCACCAAGGCGGTCAGCACAGACGTGGTGATCAGCACCGCAAACAGGACAGCGGCAGCCAGCGGCACTCGCCCGCGCAGTCGGCGCACGACGAAGCCGAGCATCAAGTTCCTCCCCCGGATTTACGTCCCCGGTTGCATCCCCGGGCCCCGCTCATCGATCCGGCCCGAGTACAAATCGGCCACAGACGGACACATCGCGAGCACACCGGCGCATTGACCACCGGCAATCGGTCGCCGGATAGCGGACGATGCTGTCAGATTCGATCCAGGAACGGAAGGGACTTGCGCGAATCAAGTAACCAGTGAGCAAATTCCTTTCATTGATAGCATCCCGGCCGGGGATGCCCCCACTTGAATGCCATGCACACTTCATAACTCCGGCTTCGGTGCGCCCTTTTGGCCTTGGACACCCTCTTCTCGGATTCCCGCCCGGGAAGGTGAACCACCGGAGCAGACATATCCGTAGACCCGGACGGGACCCGGCTACAACCGGGCCGCCACGCCCACAGGGGGGACGCCGCATGACGCAGCATCAGGCCGCCACCGCCGACACCGCCACCACCACCCAGCCGATGGTGGCCGTGACCGATCTCCGCCGCAGCTTCGGCACCGGCGAGCGGACCGTGCACGCCCTGCGCGGCGTGTCGTTCACCGTCGGCCGCGGAGAACTGGCCGCACTCAAGGGCCGGTCCGGCTCCGGCAAGACCACCCTGCTCAACCTGGTCGGCGGCCTGGACACGCCGACCGGCGGCAGCATCGCGCTGGACGGCATCGACCTCGCCGGGCTGGACGAGGACGGTCGACTCGCCCTGCGGCGGGAGCGGATCGGCTTCGTCTTCCAGTCCTTCGGGCTGATCCCGATGCTCACCGCCGCCGAGAACGTCGGCGTGCCCATGCGACTGCGCAAGGCCCCGGCCGCCGAACGCGAGGAGCGCGCCCACACCCTGCTCGCCCTGGTCGGGCTGGCCGACCACGCCAACCAGCGCCCCGGCGAACTCTCCGGCGGCCAGCAGCAGCGCGTCGCCATCGCCCGTGCGCTGGCCAACGAGCCCAGCCTGATCATCGCCGACGAGCCCACCGGTCAGCTGGACTCCGAAACCGGCCGCTCGATCATGGAGCTGCTGCGCGCGGTGGTGCGCAGCGAGGGCGTCACGGTGCTGGTCGCCACCCACGACCCGACGCTGATGGGGCTCGCCGACCGGGTGATCGAGGTCCGGGACGGACGGATCGTCGAGGAGGAGACGGAGCGGGCCGCCTAGCGGAGCGGACCCGGCGTTGTGTCACGGGCGTGGGAATGCGGGGCGCCTCCCCACGCCTCCGGGGCACCGGCGTTCGGGCTAGCACCGGCGTTCGGGCTCAGCGCTCTGGGCTCTGGGCTCAGGACTCGGCCGGGATGATGGATTGGGCGTGGTAGAACACCTCCTTCCCGTCCCAGTGGGCCTTGGTGCGCTGCAGCCGTGGATAGTTGCCCTTGTAATAGAGGCGCGGGTAGGCAGGGTCGGGCTGGTCGGCGGTGCCCAGGTCGTTGTCCGGGTAATTGACGTAGGCGCCGTCCGTCGCCGTGTCGACCTCCGGGACCCCGCCCGTCTCCCGGTAGACGTCGCGGTACAGCCCGCTCAGATAGGCCAGGTGCTTCTCGTCCTCGGCCGGGTCCGTCCAGTACGTCTGGTACTGCAGCTTCATGATCGAGTCGCGCTGCGGGACGGCCGTCTCCTCGGGACGGCGGGTGTTGATCCGGCAACCGTAGGAGTCGATCTGGACCAGCGTGTTCGAGAGGTCCGCCCCCTCGACGTCGCGCATCAGCCAGTCCCGGAAGGCGGCGATCTGCTCCGGCGCGAACGGCTCCCGGTGGTAGGCCGACTTGTACTTGCCGCGCTGGTTGTCGCCCGAGGGGTTGAGCGTCATGGTCGCCTGGAACCAGGGCATCTGGCACCGCTTGCCCGGGTAGGGCAGGAACAGCCCGCCGGCCGCCCGGGTCTGCACCGTCGATCGCGTCGTCATCCCCCGTTCGACCGCCGCGACGAACGCGTCGAGCGGGCCCGGGTCCTCGCCGTCCCACTGGCTGAACAGGACGACGTTCCCGTTGGAGTGGTGGGTGAGCTTGAGGATCGCGAACAGCCCCTGGTACACCGGCTCCTGCGGGCCACTGTGCTCGGCCATGAAGGCGCCGAAGTTGGCCACCAGGGTCTCGAAGTCCTCTGGCCGGGCGAGCAGTTCGGCCCAGGGCCAGGCCACGCTGCTCAGCCAGACCCGGGGCGGCGGCTCGGGTACGTCCGAGGCGAAGTGGTACCGCAGCACCACCCCGAAGTTCCCGCCCCCGCCGCCGGTGTGGGCCCAGAAGAGGTCCTGCTCGGGCGAGCCCTGCGCGTCCTCGCGGTGCGCCTGCGTCACCACGGCGCGGCCGCCCCGGACGGTGACCACGTCGACCTGGACGAGGTGGTCGACGGTGAGCCCGTGCCGTCGGGAGAGCAGGCCGTACCCGCCGCCGCAGACGTGCCCGCCCGCGCCGACCGAGTAGCAGGACCCGGCAGGCAGGGCGACGGCGTACTCGCGGAACAGCGTGGTGCAGACGTCCCAGTTGGTCGCGCCGCCCTCGACGCCGTACGTGGGCCGGCCGAACTTGTCGGTCGAGGCGGCGACGCCGCGCATCGTGCCGAGGTCGAGGATGACGCCCCCGTCGTTGTCGACGAAACCCTCGTAGCAGTGCCCGCCGCCGCGGACCGTCGGCCGTAGCCCGGCGTCCAGCGCGCGGTTCAGCTCAGCGACCGCGTCCGCCTCGTTGCCCACCAGCCGGATGTACGCGGGGGTGCTGCTCCACCGCTGATTGAAGCCCTGCGCGAGGGTCCGGTACCGGGGATCGCCGGGCAGCACCGACCGCCCCCGCGGCAGCTCCCGGTGCGCGTCCCCGGCCGCCGCCGCGCCTGCCGCCGCACCCGTGGAACCGACGGTGATCCCGGCGGCCGCCGCGCCGGCACCGCCCAGGAAACCCCGTCGGGAGAATTCGTCCTGCATGGCCCGCCCTCAATTTTCCGAGTTCGAGAGAAGCCGGCGGCCCGCACGCTAACACGGATACCCGGGCGCGGGAATTGGTTATTGAATAGTGTGACAGTACGTCATTTTCTGTAACTCTTAACGGCCTTGACCTTCATCGACGCGCCGGAACGCGATTGTCAGTGGCATGGGCTACGGTCGCCGACGACTCGCAGGAATCCGCTCCACCGGAGGTTCGATGACGATCCACCGCCGCATTCACCGGGCCTTCCGGGCGCTCCGGGGAATCGCCCGTAAAGCACGGTCGTGGGGGGGGGGGGGGGGGCCCCCCCCCCCCCCCCCCCCCCCCCCCCCCCCCCCCCCCCCCCGCGCGTGATAAGAAAAAAAAAAAACCCCAACACAAAAACAA